>NZ_JARAMO010000050.1:0-16022 GCF_028807275.1 Mameliella sp. AT18 | reverse complement strand
TGCTGTTCCGCCCGCAGGGCCTGTTCGGGAGAAAGACCGCATGAGAGCGCGTGACTGGCAAACCCTGTCCCTCTCTGCCGTTCTGCTGGCGCTCGCCGCCTGCCTGCCGCTCCTGGGGGACGACTATTACCTGACCATCGGCGTGACCATCGCCATGTATACGGTGCTGGCCACCAGCTGGGCGCTGTTTTCCGGGCCGACGCATTACATCTCGCTCGCCACGGCGGCCTTTTTCGGCCTGGGCACCTATTGCACGGCGCTGGGGATCGAGAACGGGCTGAGCTACTGGATGACGCTGCCCATCGCCGCGGTGCTGGGCGCGCTGGTGGCCGGGCTAGTCGGGATCGCGACACTGCGCCTGTCGGGCGTCTATTTCGTAATCTTCACCCTGGGCCTGTCGGAACTGGTCCGCCAGATCGTGACATGGGCGCAGAATGTCTCGGGCCAGAAGGGACTATATGTCCTGACCGAGATCACCGAGGCACATATCTACTGGCAGCTTCTGGGCCTGGGCGCGCTGGTCTACCTTGCGGGCTGGGCCATTGGCCGGTCGCGGCTGGGCTTTGCCCTGCGCATCATTGGCGATGACGAGGAAGTTGCCCGGCACTCCGGCATCAACACCGCCCGCGCCAAGGTACTGCTGTTCATGGTCTCGGGCGCGACGGCATCGGTTGTCGGGGGGATGCTGGCACCACGCTACATCTACATCGAACCCTCGACCGCCTTCACGCCGATGCTGTCCTTTCTCGTGGTCATCATGGCGCTGCTGGGCGGGGTCGGGCGGCTCTGGGGGCCGATCGTGGGCGTGATCCCCTTCACCCTGCTGTGGGAGGCGATCTCGGCCAGTTTCCCCAACCAGACCACACTTTTGCTGGGCTTCAGCTTTCTCGTGATCGTCTACCTTTTGCCGCGCGGCTTTGTCGGCCTGCTGGAAGGACTGCGGCGGCGCGTCCTGCAACGGGAAGCCTACGCATGACCGCGCCCACCGTCCTCTCCCTACGCGGCGCAACCAAGCGGTTCGGCGGGCTTGTTGCGGTCAGCGATCTCGATTTCGACGTGACCGAACACGAGGTCATGGGGCTGATCGGTCCCAACGGATCGGGCAAATCGACGACGCTGAACCTGATCTCGGGCGCCCTGCCCGTCACCTCGGGGGCGATCACGCTGCGCGGCACGCCGATCACCACCCTGCCCGCGCAGGAGATCGCCCGGCGCGGTGTGGCGCGGACCTTTCAGCTGGTGCGCCTGCTGCCCTCGATGACCGTGCTCGACAACGTGCGCGCGGGGGCCGTGTTCGGCCATCGCCGCCGCTGGGGGCACGAGGCGGAGGCGCACGCAATGCGGATGCTGGAAACCGTGGGGTTGCAGCGGCGCGCGCAGGCCCATGTGGGCGAGCTGACCTATATCGACACCAAGCGCGTGGAACTGGCCCGCGTGCTGGCCTCGGACCCCAAGGTGCTGCTGCTGGACGAATGGCTGGCAGGGCTGAACCCGACCGAGCTGGAAGAAGGGATCGCCCTGATCCGCCGGTTGCGCGACGAGGGGCGCACGATCATCCTCGTCGAACATGTGATGGACGCCATCCGCTCGCTCTGCGACCGATGCGTGGTCATGTCCTCGGGCGCCCGGATCGCCGAGGGCACGCCGGAGGAGGTCCTGTCCGATCCAGAGGTCATTCGCGCCTACCTGGGGGATGACGAGGATGCTTGAGGTCCGCAACCTGTCGGCCAGCTATGGCCAGCACCGCGCGCTGGAGGACGCCAGCCTGCGCGTGGGCAAGGGCGAGATCGTGGTGATCCTGGGCGCCAATGGCGCGGGCAAGTCCACCCTTCTCAAGGCGCTCTCGGGCATCTGCGAGGGCCGCGCGACGGGATCGGTGACGCTGGACGGCGAAGAGTTGATCGGTCAGCGCCCCGACCGCATCGTCGAGGCGGGCCTTGCGCTGGTCCCCGAGGGGCGCGGCGTCTTTGGCGACCTGACGGTGCAGGAAAACCTTCTGCTGGGCGCCTATGCCAGACGCGCCCGCGACGACGAGGCGGCCAACCTCGACCGGGTGCTTGGCCTGTTCCCAAAGCTGGGGGAACGTCGCCGGCAGGTGGTGCGCACGATGTCGGGGGGCGAACAGCAGATGGTCGCCATCGGGCGGGCGATGATGTCCAGCCCACAGGTGCTGGCGCTGGACGAACCCTCGCTGGGGCTGTCGCCGCTCCTGTGCAAGGAGTTGTTCAACAGCCTCAAGGCGGTGCGCGAGACGGGCGTGGGCGTGTTGCTGGTGGAACAGAACGCCCGGCAGAGCCTGCGGATCGCCGACCGGGGATACCTGCTGGAAAACGGCAGCATCGTGCACGAGGACAGCGCCGCGGCGCTGGCGCGTGACCCGGCGGTGCAAAAGGCCTACCTCGGCGGCGGCGGACAGGCTGCGCCGCACCCGGCCCCGTCCAGACCCGCGACACCCGCCGCGCCAAGGCCCCGCTCCGGCCCCTCGCCCAGCGAGATCGCCGCCGCCGCCATCGGGCGCGTCAGCCCGCCGCCGCGCCCTGCCCGGCCCGAACCCGCGAGGGCACCGGCGCAACCCGCGCCCCCGGCCCCGCAACCGGTGCCGCAGGCGCCTCCGAAACAGGCCCCAACCGGGGCGCCGGACGTGGGCGCGCTGGTCGCCCGGGCCAGCGCCATGGCCTCGCGCCGGACCAACGGCCACCTGCCGACCCGGCCCGCCACGAAACCCGCCCAGCCGGCGCCCGCACCGGCCACGCCACGCCCCCCCATGCCCGATCTCGGCCCTTCGACCGACCGACTGCGCGCCATGCTGGACGAAATCGAAACCGCCGCCCGCCGCGCCGAGACCTACCGGCCCGGCCCGACAAGGAGAGAATGAATGCTCGACGCACCCAACGTCTCCCCCACCATCCGGGGCATGTACATCGGCGGCCAGTGGGTCCCGGCCGCCCGCACCTTCGACGACCTCAACCCGTCGGACAATTCGCTGTACGCCCGCGTTCCGGACGGATCCGCACAGGACATGGAACGCGCCATCGAGGCCGCGCAGGCCGCCTTTCCAGAGTGGTCGAACAGGTCCTTCAAGGACCGCGCCAAGGCGCTTCTCAAGGTCGCCGAGGTCTGGGAACGCCGCAAGGACGACTTCATCAACGCGGTGATGTACGAGGGCGGCGGATGGTACGGCAAGGGCGTCTTCGAGGCGGGCTTCGTGGCCGAGATATTTCGCACCTCTGCCTCGCTTTGTTATCAATCCGTAGGCGAGGTGCTGCCCTCGGAACATGGCAAGGTCAGCATGGCGACGCGATGGCCGCTGGGCGTGGTCGGCGTCATTAGCCCCTGGAACATGCCCGGCATCCTGACCTCGCGCGGCTACGCCGCCGCGCTGGCCGCCGGCAATTGCGTGGTGCTCAAACCCTCTGAGGACACGCCTTATTCCGGCGGGCTCTACCACGCCGAGATCCTCGAAGAGGCGGGCATTCCCCCGGGGGTCTTCAACGTCGTCACCTGTTCGCGCGACAGCGTGGCCGAGGTGGGCGACACGCTGATCGAACACCCCTTGGTCAAGGGCGTCTCTTTCACCGGCTCGACCGCCGTGGGCCGCCACATCGCCGCCAAATGCGGCGCGCACCTCAAGAAGTGCTGCGTCGAACTGGGCGGCAAGGACTCGATGATCGTGCTGGAGGACGCCGACCTCGACAAGGCCGCCGAGGCCGCGAACTTCGGCTGTTTCATGCACCAGGGCCAGGTCTGCATGTCGACCGAGAAACTGCTCGTGCACGAAAGCGTCTACGACACCTTCATGCAGAAATTCCTTGCCCGCACGGGCAAGCTGCGCACCGGGCACGTCAACGACAAGGCCAACACCATCGGCCCGATGGTCAACACCCGGCAGGCGCATCGCGTCAAGGCGCTGATCGACGACGCGGTGGCGCGCGGCGCGCGGGTCGATCTGGGCGGCAAGGCCTGGGACAACTTCGTCGAACCCACGGTGCTGTCCAACATCTCGACCGAGATGGACATCTGGCACGACGAAACCTTTGGCCCAGTGGTCATGGTCTGCCCCTTCCGCACCGAGGAGGAGGCCGTCGCGCTGAACAACGACACGGAATACGGGCTGACCGCCGCGATCTGGACCGCCGACGAGGCGCGCGCCATGCGCATGGCCGAGAGGCTGGAAACCGGCATGGTCCACATCAACGACCAGAACATCAACGACGAGCCGCAGGTGCCCTTCGGCGGCGTCAAGGCCAGCGGCGTGGGCCGCTACGGCGGGCGCTGGTCGCTGGATGCCTTTACCGAATTGCGCTGGATCACGCTGGAACGCGGCGGGCGCCACTATCCGCCGGTCTTCTGAGCGGCGCCCTGGGGAGGATTTGACATGACATTGCTTGGCTGGATCATCCTGATCGCCGTTCTTGCCGCCGTGCTGATCGCGCTGGCGGCCTGGTTCTACGAACGCGCCACCAACGAGGTCGCGCTTGTGCGCACCGGCATCGGCGGGCGCAAGGTGGTGATCGACGGCGGCACGCTTGCCCTACCCTTTTTCCACGAGATCAGCCGCGTCAACATGCAGACCATACGGATGCATGTCGCCCGCGGCGCCGAGTCCGCGTTGATCACCAAGGACCGGATGCGCATCGACGTGGGCGCCGAATTCTACGCCTCTGTCATGCCCGAAGAGGCGGCGGTGGTGCGCGCCTCTCAGACGCTGGGCAAGCGGACCTTTCAGCCCGACCAGCTGAAATCGCTGATCGACGGCATGATGGTGGACGCCCTGCGCGCGGTCGCGGCGCAGATGACGATGGACGAGTTGCATGAGAACCGCAGCGAATTCGTGCGCGAGGTGCGCGAGGCGCTGACCGACACGCTGGCGCGCTACGGGCTGCAACTGGACAGCGTGTCCCTGACCGCGCTCGACCAGACGCCGTTCTCGTCGCTGGATGAAAACAACGCCTTCAACGCGGTCGGAATGCGCAAGCTGGCCGAGGTCATCGCCACGTCCAAGCGCGAGCGGGCCGAGATCGAGGGGGAAACCGCCGTCGCCGTACGCCGGGCCGAGGTCGAAGCCAGCCGTCGCCGGATGGAGATCGAACTGGAGGAACGCCGCGCCGAGATCGCCCAGGGCCAGGAGATCGAGACCCTGCTGGCCGCACAACTGACCGAGGTCGCCCGCCGCAAGGCCGAGGCCGAACGCGAGGCGGCGCAGGCCCGCATCCGCATGGAACAGGACATCCAGTCCGCCTCGATCCAGCGCGAATTGTCCGTGCGAGAGGCTGAAATCGCCCAGTTGCGGGCGATCGAGATGGCCGAGCAGGACAAGACCATCCAGGTGTCCGCCAAGAGCCAGGAGGAAAGCCGCGCCCGGGCCGAGGCCACCGCCGCGCGCGGCGCCTTTGTCCGCGCCGAGGAAGACATAGAAACCCTGCGCCAGCTGGCCGAGGCAGAGCGGCGCAAGCAACTGGCCCTGCTTGCGGCGCAGCAGGACGCCGAGGCCCATGCCACCCGCGCCCGCATCACCGCCGAGGCCGACCAGGAGGTCGCCAAGGTCAAGGGCGTGATCCGGCGCGAGGAAGCCGCTTCGATGAAGGTCTACCAACTGGCCGAGGCCGAGGCGCAGGCGGCACGGATCGAGGCCGAGAACGGGCGGTCCGAGGCGGCGATGGCGCTGGAGGCCGAGCGCATCCGGCTGGACCGCCTGCCCGCGATCCTGGGCGAACTGGTGAAACCCGCCGAGAAGATCAGCGGCATCAGCATCAACCACATCTCGGGGCTGGATCGGTCAGGCAAAGGGCCCGCGTCGCCCGTGGGCCAGACCATCGAGTCGATCCTCGACATGGCCGTGGCGCTGCCCGCCATGCAGAAGATCGGCGACCGGATCGGTGTCAATCTCGACAGCGTGCTGCCGGAGGACAAGAAGGGCTGACGCCCTCCCCTTGGCCCGGCAGCGCGCGCCTTAATAAGGGTTCTTCGCCCCGCGATCCGCGGACAGGGATTGGTGACGCCGTTCGACCAGCAGTTCGATGGCATCCGCAAGGTGCTCGCGGTCGATGTGATGGTCGCCTCGTGCGACGCGGATGCGATGCGCCTCGATCATCACGTCGGCATGGCGGCAGCCTTCGGGCGGCTCGAACCGGTAGCTGGCCAGTTCGATCAGCAGGCCCATCGGGTCGGTGAAATAGATCGAGTCCATGAACCCGCGATCCTTGGGACCGGAATGCTTGATCCCCCGTGCTTCCAGCCGCTTGGCCGCCTGCCAAAAGCTCGCCTGGCTGACGTTGAAGGCCAGGTGATGCACACAGCCCGGATCGGTCGGCGTGCGGGCCGGATCGGGGGTGCGGGTCTCATTGGTGAAGATGGTGATCAACCGACCGTCGCCCGGATCGAAATACAGATGCCCTTCGTCCGGGTTGTCCAAATTCGGCTGGTCAAAGATGAAGGGCATGCCCAGAACGCCCTCCCAGAAGTCAATCGACGTCTGGCGGTCGGCGCCCGTCAGGGTGATGTGATGGACGCCCTGCGTCTGGATCTTGCGGATCTCGTCTGGCTGGCTCATGTTCCCTCCCCGCCGTGGACCATCGGGGCCGCCGTTGCGGCCCCGCTCGTTCCAAGAATGGGGCAAGAGACGCCGGTTTCAAACCCTCCACCGGCGCACCAGCTCTGTGCAGGGGATCAGCCCTTGCCCGCCTTCAGCGCCGCCTCGCGCATCTGCCTCAGGCTGACCCGCGGGGTCAGCGCCTCTGGCGAGATGTTCAGGTCCAGAACCGCACCCGTCTGAGAGGCCAGCGCCCGGTCGAAGGCGGCGGCGAAATCCTCTGTCCGCTCCACCCGTTCGCCGTGAAAGCCATAGGCCCGCGCAAGTGCGCTGAAATCCGGGTTCACCACCATGTCCGTCCCCGACACGCGGGTGGGATAGTGACGTTCCTGGTGGGCGCGGATGGTGCCGTAGATGCCGTTGTTCAGGATCAGGATGATCGGCTGCGCATTGTACTGCGACGCGGTGGCCAGTTCCTGGCAGGTCATCTGGAAATCGCCGTCGCCCGCGAAACAGACGACGGTGCGCGCGGGATCGTTCAACTTGGCGGCGATGGCCGCCGGAACGCCATAGCCCATCGCGCCCGATTGCGGCGCCAGGAGGCGCGCATCGGGGCCGAACTTGTAGAACTTGTTGGGCCAGACCGCGAAATTGCCCGCACCGTTGGTCAGGATCGCGTCCCCGGGCAGCAGGTCGCGCAGATGCGCGCTGACCTTGCCCATGTCCACCGGGCTGGGCAGGTCGCCCAGCTCGAAACCGGCCTCCCACGTGGCACGCGCATCGCTCCGCCAGTCGGCCCAATCGCCGCTGACCGGCACCTCTGCCAGTGCCTCGACAAAAGCGTTGGGGCCAGAGTGGATGCCCAGTTCGGGTTGATAGACCTTGCCCAATTCCAGGTCGGACCCGTGCACATGGATCAGCCGCTGATGCGGCACCGGCACCTCCAGCAGGGTCCAGGCATCGGTGGAGTTCTCGCCGAACCTGTTGTTCACCGCCAGGATCACGTCCGCCTCGGTGATCAGCTTGCGCACGCCCGGCGTCATGCCCACCCCGGCCTCACCGCAGAAACAGGGCGAGTAATTGTCGAACATGTCCTGGTAGCGGAAGACCGAGACCACCGGAATGTCCGAGTTTTCCGCAAAACGCTGCAGTGCCTCCGAGCCCGAGCGCGTCCAGTTGCAGCCACCATAGAGGATCAGCGGCCGCTTTGCCTCGGCCAGGATCGCCCGCGCCTTTTGCACCGTCTGCGGCGCGGGCATCGGTTCGGGATACTCGGCGGGACCGGCCAGCGGCGCGGTCTCTGTCCGGCTGCTCAGCATGTCCTCGGGCAGCGCGATGACCACGGGGCCGGGCCGCCCTGTGGTGGCGGTTTTCCAGGCACGGGCGAGAATTTCCGGAATGCGGTCGACATTGTCAATCTCGACCGCCCATTTGACCATCGTGCCATAGACCGCGCGGTAATCGACCTCCTGGAAGGCCTCACGCCCGCGCATGTCGGTGCCGATCTGGCCCACGAACATGATCATCGGCGAACTGTCCTGCATCGCGGTGTGCACCCCGATCGAGGCATTGGTGGCCCCCGGTCCGCGCGTGACCATGCAGATCCCCGGCTGCCCCGTCAGCTTGCCCCAGGCGGCGGCCATGAAGGCGGCGCCGCCCTCGTTTCGGCAATTGACGAAATCCAGCCTGCCCGCCGTGTCATGCAGCCCGTCCAGCACCGCAAGGTAGCTTTCGCCCGGCACACCGAAGGCCCGCGTCGCGCCCAGCGCCACCAGGCTGTCCACCAGCAATTGTCCGCCATGTCGTGTCATCGTCCATCCCTCTTTCGCGGCGCCCACGCCCCTGCCGAGGCCACACCCGTCCAGGTTCACACACCTCTAGAACCGGCCCCGGATGTCAATGCCCTGCGACTTTGGTCGGAGGCCCGGCGGTCCGTAAGGCCGGGAAAACGGGTGATCCGAACGCCCCGCATTGCTAGACTGACCGGCAATCCTGGGGAGGAGAACCATGAGCGATCTGGAGCATGTGACGGAAATCGACCGTGTCTTGCGCGGCCAGGAAACGGGCCGCGACACGCTGGTGGCCGACAGCTGGCGCCGCTGCATCGAAACCTACGGCATGGACCCGACCCGGCCCGACCCGGCCCATATCGTGCCCGCCTCGCAATTGCGCGAACACCGCGAACAGGCCGAACGGCTGGTGGCCACGGCGCGGTCAGGTCTGCGGGCCCTGTTCCGGCAGGTGGCCGGGCAGAACTACGTTCTGCTTCTCGCCGACGCCAAGGGTGTCTGCGTCGATTTCTTCGGTGATCCCCGGTTCGAAGACGACCTGCGGCAGGCCGGGCTGACGCTGGGGTCGGACTGGTCCGAGGATCTGGCCGGCACCTGTGGCGTTGGATCGTGCATCGTGACCGGCGAAGCGGTGACCATCCACCAGGGCGATCACTTTGGCCTGGCACATACGCCGCTGTCCTGCACCTCGGCGCCGATCTACGACACCTGCGGGCAACTGACCGCGGTGCTGGACATTTCCCTGCTACGCTCGCCCAGCCCGAAATCCAGCCAGAACCTTGCCATGAACCTGGTCCGGGCCTCTGCCCGGCGGATCGAGATGGCGAACCTGATGGCCATGACGCGCAGCGACTGGGTACTGCGGTTTTCCACCTCGCCGGAATTCCTCGAGGTCGACCCCGAGGCCGCCGTGGCGCTGGACGGATCCGGGCGCATCGTCGGTTTGACGCATGGCGCGCAGGCCTGCCTGTCGCCCGAGAGTTCGGACAGCCTGATCGGCCAGCGCATCGACAGCCTGCTGCACCTGGGCGTCGACGACCTGCCCGACCTGATGCGCGGGCGCCCGACCGAAGACCGCGTGCTGCACCTGCGCGACGGGCGCGGGCTGTTCGGTCACGCCATCGCCCCGCAGACGGTGCGCCGCCCGATGCGCAGCGCGCCGCCGCAGACGCCGGAATGTTTTGCCGGTCTGGCCGGACAGGACCCGGCGATGCAGGGGCTTCTGCAAAAGGCCGCCCGGCTGGCAGCGGGCAAGATGCCGGTGCTGCTCCTGGGCGAAACCGGCACGGGCAAGGAAACGCTGGCGCGCGCCATCCATGTCGCCGGCGGGCCGCCGCGCGGGTTCCACGCCCTGCGCTGCGCCGGGCTGCGTCCGGAAACCGTTGCCGCGCTGGAAGAGGCCAAGGCGGGGACCCTGTTCCTGAAAGGCGTCGAGGACCTGGACGAGGCCGCGCAGGGGGCGCTACTGAAGCTGCTGGATCGGCGCGAAGACCTGCGGGTGATCGCCTCGGCCCGCGACCGCCAGGTGACTGTCCCCGGCGCGACCGGGCTACGCGAAGATCTGCATTTCCGTGCCGTTGGCGCGGTGCTGGATCTGCCCCCCCTGCGGCTGCGCAGCGATGTGGACTGGCTGATCGAGCGGCTCTTGCGGCGGCGCACGGCAGGAGAGCTGCAGCTGTCCCCGGCGGCCCGCGCCGAACTGGCCGGGCGCGACTGGCCTGGCAACATCCGTGAGTTGCAATCGACACTGGATACGGCTGTCTCGCTTTGTGACGGGCGGGTCGTGGACCTGCCGGATCTGCCCGCCCGGATCACGTCCGCCACACCCGAGGATGACCTGGAGGCGATTCTGGATGCCTGCGGCTGGAACATGGCGCGGGCGGCGCGTCGCTTGGGCGTGAACCGCTCGACCGTCCTGCGTCGTGTGCGAAAGTCGGGATTGACCCCGCCGGCATGACGGCCCGTTGCAACGGCGCCGTTGCGCGGCGTTGCGCGCGCAACGAGCCGGGCCGAAATATCGCCCGTGGCGCCCGAAACATCGTCCCGACGCTGGATCGGAACGGCCTCTCTCGCCCAGACTGCCGCCATCCAAGTTTGGGCAATGGGAGGAAATCATGCTCGACACGACACTGACGGACCAGACGCAGGCGTTCCTGGACACGTTCGGCGCCGCGCTGGCAAATGGCGATATCGAGGCCGCGACGGCGCTGTTCCAGGATGACTGCTACTGGCGCGACCTGGTCAGCTTTACCTGGAACCTCAAGACCGTTGAAGGCAAAGACGGCGTGGCCGACATGCTGCGTCACCAACTGGCGACGACCAAGCCTTCGGGCTGGAAACTGGCAGAGGGGGAGCTGCCGACCGAAGAGGGTGGCATCACAACCGCCTGGATCGAGTTCGAGACCGAGGTGGCGCGGGGCTATGGCCTGCTGCGGCTCAAGGACGGCAAGATCTGGACCCTGCTGACAACGATGGCCGAGCTGAAGGGGCACGAGGAACCGAAAGGCTTTCAGCGTCCGATGGGCGCCAAGCACGGCGCCGGCAAGAACCGCACCACCTGGAAGGAAGAGCGCGAGAAGGAAGAGGCGGAACTGGGATATACAACCCAGCCCTATTGCCTGATCATCGGCGGCGGCCAGGGCGGCATCGCGATGGGCGCACGCCTGCGCCAGCTGGGCGTTCCGACAATCATCGTGGAACGCAACGACCGGCCCGGCGACAGCTGGCGCAAGCGGTACAAGTCGCTCTGCCTGCATGACCCGGTCTGGTACGATCACCTGCCCTACATCAAGTTCCCGGACAACTGGCCCGTCTTCAGCCCCAAGGACAAGATCGGTGACTGGCTGGAGTTCTACACCAAGGTGATGGAGCTGAACTACTGGACCCGCACCACCGCCAAGTCGGCCACCTGGGACGACGAGGCCAAGGAATGGACCGTCACCGTGGACCGCGATGGTGAGGAAGTGGTGCTGAAGCCGAAACAGCTGATCATGGCCACCGGCATGTCGGGCAAGAAGCGGATGCCCGAATTTCCCGGCATGGACAGGTTCAAGGGCGTGCAGCAGCATTCCTCGGAGCATGAGGGCCCGGACCAGTGGACCGGCAAGAAGGTCATCGTGGTGGGATCGAACAACTCGGCCCATGACATCTGCGCCGCGCTCTGGGAACATGACGCCGACGTGACGATGGTGCAGCGATCCTCGACCCATATCGTGAAGTCCGACACGCTGATGGACGTGGGTCTTGGCGCGCTCTACTCGGAAGAGGCCGTGGCCAATGGCATGACCACCGAAAAGGCGGACCTGATCTTTGCCTCGCTGCCCTACCGGATCATGCATGAATTCCAGATCCCGGCCTACGAAGAGATGAAGAAACGCGACGCCGACTTTTACGAAGGTCTTGAAAAGGCGGGTTTCTGGCTGGACTGGGGCGATGACGGATCGGGCCTGTTCATGAAGTACCTTCGGCGCGGCTCGGGCTATTACATCGACATCGGCGCCAGCCAGCTGATCATCGACGGTGAGATCAAGCTGAAGCGCGGTCAGGTTGTCGAACTGGACGAGACCGGCGTGGTCCTCGACGACGGCACGCACCTGGACGCCGACCTGGTCGTCTACGCCACGGGCTACAACTCGATGAACGGCTGGGTGGCCGACCTGATGGGCCAAGACAAGGCCGATCAGCTGGGCAAGTGCTGGGGCCTCGGGTCGGACACGACCAAGGACCCGGGCCCCTGGGAAGGCGAACAGCGCAACATGTGGAAGCCGACGCAGGTCGAGGGGCTGTGGATGCACGGCGGCAACCTGCACCAGTCGCGCCACTACTCGCAGTACCTTGCGCTGCAGATCAAGGCCCGGATGGAAGGCATCCCGACACCCGTCTACGGGTTGCAGGACGTCCACCACCTGAGCTGACGAAGCGGCGGACCGGGGTAGCCCGGTCCGCCTTTCATCATTGGCGTACCAGCGGCGGCACCACGTCGTCCGGGATCGGGCAGACATAGGGCGTGCGCGCCAGCTGCTCGCGGTGCCGCGCCTTGGCCTGCTCCACCAGGTCGGGATTTTCCACCAGCCGGCAAGCGGTCGCCGCCATGATCTTGGCGGCATGGATCATGCCCTTGTGCGCCGCCGGGGTCTTGCCCTGGGCCACGGTCTGCCAGGTGTGGAACGGCGTGCCGATGGCGCAGGTCGCAACCCGCGCCTGGACCGTCGGCACCGCCCAGCTGACATCGCCCACGTCGGTCGACCCCTCTCCGCCTTCGCGCTGACGGTCCAGCGGCGCCACGAAGTCGCACAGCGCCAGGTCGGGGTCCGGTGTGCGCCCGATCCGGCGGAAGGTCGCGGCAATGTCCGCCTCTGTCAGGGTCTTCTGGATCTCGCGCGCGAAAACCTCGTCCTCGGCATCGAAGGGCACCGGGCCCAGCCGGTCCAGTTCCGCCTGCATGGCCTCTTCCAGCGGGCGGTTGCCCAGCAGGTTCGACACGCCGGAAAACACCTTGGTCTCGACCCGCGTTTCCGTCATCAGCGCCGCCCCGTCGGCAATCTTGCGCACACGGGCTACAAGGTCGCGCAGGTCTGGCAGACTGCTGGCGCGGATCAGCTGGCGTACCGTGGCACGGGCCTGCACGACGTTGGGTGCCACACCGCCGGCATCGAGATAGGCATAGTGCACGCGCGCGCTGTCGGGCATGTGCTCGCGCATATAGTTGACGCCGATGTTCATCAATTCGACCGCGTCCAGCGCCGAGCGGCCCAGTTCCGGCGCCCCGGCCGCATGGGCCGCCTTGCCGTGAAAGGTGAAATCGATCCGCGTATTGGCCAGCGAAACCGCCTCGTTGACCGCCGTAAAGGTCGCCGGATGCCAGGAGATGGCCGCGTCCACGTCGTCGAACAGCCCTTCGCGCACCATGTAGGTCTTGGCCGCGCCGCCCTCTTCTGCGGGGCAGCCATAGTAGCGCACGCGCGCCTTGATGCCCTGCGCCGCCAGCCAGTCCTTGACCGCCGTCGCCGCCAGCAGCGCCGCCGCCCCCAGCAGGTTGTGACCGCAGCCATGCCCGTTGCCGCCCTGTTCCAGCGGCAGATGTTCTGCCACGCCGGGGGCCTGGCTGAGCGCGGGCAGCGCGTCGAACTCGCCCAGGATCGCGATCACCGGGCCTTCGTCCCCCGCCTCGCCGATCACGGCGGTGGGAATGCCCGCGGCGTTCTCGGTCACGCGAAAGCCCTGTTCTTCCAGCATCTTCTTGTGTTCTGCGACAGAGCGGAATTCGGCATACAGCGTTTCGGGCGTGTCGAAGACGCGGTCGGACAGTCCGACGAAGGCCTCTCTGTGCCGGTCGACGTGATCCCAGATCGGGTCTGTGTTCTGCATTCTGTCTTCCCTTTCTCAAGCTGCGTCGGCGCTGCCGGCATAGGCCGGGTCGGCGGCGGCCATGACCGTCCCGTCCGCCCGCCGTCCGACGGCCTGTACGATTCCCAGATGATCGACCGGGCCGCGCCCGGTAAAGCTGACCTCGGCCCCTGCCTCGGCCAGCCGTGTTTCCAACCCCTCCGGCACATCCAGGTGCAGGCGGGCGGTGGCCCCGACCCAGTTGGCGCGCGGCGCGGCCAGTGCATTGGCCAGAGACGAGCCGTTCAGCAGGTGCCGGATCACGCCTGCCACCGCGCCGGGGATCCGTTCGCTGCCCGCGCCACCCAGCGCGTAGCAGGCGCCGCCGATGTCCAGAAGGCAGGGGCATTGCTCGGTCACGTCCCGCGCGCCGGGCACCGGATCCTCCGCCATGCGATAGGAATGGGCCAGCAGGATTCCGGTCACCGGATCGGCGACACGGGCGCCGAAATGCGGGCCGATGGACTGTGTCAGGGCGACGCGCATCCCGTCCGCATCGACCACCGACAGATGCGTGGTGTCCCGGTCATCCGATGGCGCGGGCGTGCGGGCCCGGTCCAGCGCGGCGGCCAGCACCGCGCTGTCGGCCCACCCCTCTGGCAGGCCCTCGGCCAGGCGCGCGCTCAATGCGTCCCAGGGCAACGGGTCACTCTTGGGTTTGAGCGAGCGCAGCTCTTCGGGGCGTTCCTCGAAGGCGCGCAGGATCGCAAGAAGATGCGCGATCTCGATGTCCAGGATCGGCCCCGGCACCGCCGAGTTCACCAGCGCGACGATCCGCAACAGCGTGTGCCCCCAGCCCTGTCGCCCGATGCTGGTCAGGCGCCAGCCCTTTTCCCGCAGCTCGACCGTTTCCCCGACCAGCGGCACCGCGGCGCGCAGATCCCCGACCGTCCAGAACCCGCCTTTGGCCGCCAGCCGTTCGCAGAAGGGCCCGGCAAAGACCGGGTCCGCGAAAGGGTCCTGCCCGGTCGAGATCAGGCGATCCAGGAAACCCGCCAGTCCGGGATTGCGGAACACCGCGCCTTCGGGCACGGGCCGACCATCGGGCAGGTAGTGCGCGCGTGCATCCGGATCGACAAGATCCGGCGCCCGCCAGGCCCAGACGGCGGCCAGTTCGCGCGGCACGGTGAACCCGTCGCGGGCAAGGTCTCGCGCGGGCGCCACAACCCGCGCCAGCGGCAGGCTGCCGCCCTCGGCATGCAGCCGCAGCAAAGCGCGCACGATCCCGGGCAGGGGCAAGGCCTGCCGATCCGGCAACCGCCGAACACCCTCGGACAAGTGAGCTGGTGCACGCGTCGCCCCGTCGATGGCGCGTGGCGTCTCTCCGGCCGGAGCCCAGAGGATATGCCCGCGCCCCGCGGGCGAGGCATTGGGAGGATCGGCAACCATCGTCGCCAGCGCCGCCGCGACGGCGGCATCCGCCGCCGTTCCGCCCTGCCGCAGGATTCCCATGCCGACGCGGGTCGCATGGGGCGACCCGCTGGCCACGGCGCCCAGCGCGCCGACAGCCTCGGCGGAACGGCCCTGCATCAGGGCCGCCCGTTCGATCCCGGGCGCGCCTTCGCACAGCCAATGTTCCCGCCCGCCCGGTCCCGCGACCGCATCCGCCAGCAACTCGGGCATCGTCACGCGACTTCCTCCTGTTCCAGGATGCAGGCGGTACGGCGACCGTCCCTGCCCTCGCGCAGGTCCGGCACCCTGGCCTTGCAAGCGGCGGTGGCCAATGGGCAGCGCGGGTGAAAGGCGCAGCCCGGCGGCGGGTTCAGCGGCGAGGGGATCTCTCCCTTGATCGGGGTAAAACTGTGACCGCGCCGGTCGAGACGCGGCGCCTCGGCCAGCAGGGCGCGGGTGTAGGGATGGCGCGGGTTCTCGAAAACCTCGTCGGCGGTGCCGATTTCCACCAGCCGGCCCAGGTACATGATCGCCACCCGGTCGGCGATATGTTCGACCGCGCCCAGGTCGTGACTGATGAAGAGATAGGCAAAGCCGAACTCCTGGCGCAGGTCCTCGAACAGGTTGAGCACCTGCGCCTGGATGGAAACATCCAGCGCCGAAATCGCCTCGTCGCAGACGATCAACCGCGGTTTCAGGGCCAGCGCCCGGGCGATCCCCACCCGCTGCCGCTGACCGCCTGAGAACTGGTGCGGATAGCGCGACATGACATCGGCGTTCAGCCCGACCCGCGTCAGCAGGTCGGCGACATAATCACGCCGTTCGGACCGGCGGATCAGCCCGTGGATCACCGCCGCCTCACCCACGATCTGTTCGACCCGCATCCGCGGGTTGAGCGAGGCAAAGGGATCCTGAAAGATCATCTG
>NZ_JARAMO010000049.1:0-37658 GCF_028807275.1 Mameliella sp. AT18 | reverse complement strand
TGGTGGTGTTGAACCATTTCACGGTGCCAGTGGCCATTCCGTGGTCTCCTGTAGATTTGCCGCACGCGGAAGTGCTGCGGCCCGGCAATGTCAGAGCAGTATCGGTTGCGCTGACGCCGTATGACGGAGACAGGTAGGCGATAGTGGTAACGTAGCGGTATTGGATATCGCAGGTTTGCTGAGTCGGAGCAAGAAGGATCGGATTGTCGCAGATGCAATTGCCAGGTCTTCTGCGCCCTGCAAAGGAGCGCTTTCCGGGGCCTGTCGGCCCCGGTCTGCACGGTCAGTTCCGGGTCATTTCGCCGGCGACCCGGTTGGTATAGGGATCGCCGCCTGCGTCGAATGTCCCGCCGCCCGTCATCGTGGCCCACTCGCCGGTGCCGCCCAGGACCATCCACTCGCCCTGCGTGCGGCCTTCGGCATCGATGCCATTGGCAACCCATTTGACCACGGCCACGTCGCCGTCGCCGTCGGTGTAGTGGCAAAGACCGTCGCCCGACACCTTGCCCTTGTCGATGAGGATCGCGCCGAAACAGGGGCCCTTTGCGCTGGCAAAGGGGTTCATCGGGTCCTCGGTCTCGAAACGCTCGTACATCGAGGTCGCGTGCACGATGACCAGACCATCGGTCACCGGCATCGGTGTGGCGGTAGATGTGCCGTGGCCCACGCCGGCGGCATTCACGGTTTCGGAAAGGGTCGGGGTGGCAAAAATGAAAAAGGCCGCCGCGAGGGCGGGCAAACGGATGAAAGACATGAGTTTCTCCTCCAGAATCGGTCCCGGTTGGTCCGGGACCTGTTCCGAGGATACCACGCTTTGAAGTGGGCCGGCCTAGTTGCAGGTAAAGCGTTCCGTCCAGCGGCCCCAGTTGTTCATGTCCATCGTGCGCTGGCGAAAGCCATAGGTGTGCGACGAGCCGTGAATACGGAAGTGGCGCACGGCGCCGCGCCAATAGATGCGGCTGCTCACCGGGGCGATGCTTTCGGCGTACATGTAGTAGATACGGTTGGTGGTAAAAGCGATGTCCACGGACTGACCGGGGTCCAACAGGTACCAGCCGTTGGTGATCCAGTTGCCCGAGAGGTCACGGTAGTTGATTGCCGTCTGAATCTGACGGTTGCAGGCATTCAGAAAGACAACGGTGAATTGGTTGTTATTCTGGGCGTATTGGGTCTGTGCGCGGGTTTCCCCGGCGCTGACGGCGGTCATCAAGCAGAGCGCCAGCATCAATAGACGGTGCATGTATCAATTCCTTGAGCAATTAATCTAAGTCCGGCGCAAGGTTAGGCCGGGTCCGGCGCAGTGGTCAAGATTGTTGGGCGTGGGGCGGTGCGGGCCGGGATGATTGCCACTTTGGCGTGCCGGGGTCATGGTGGCGCAAACAGGGAGGGGAGCAATGGGCGTGATCTGGGCAGGCGCGGCGATCGGCATCGGCGGCACGGTGGCGATGGACCTCTGGGCGCTGTTGTTGGACCGGCTGGCGGGGCAGGGGCGGCCGAACTGGGGCAACGTGGGCCGCTGGGTCGGCTGGCTGTTCCGGGGGCGGGTCTTTCACGACGACATCGGCGCAGCGGCGCCAGTGGCGGGAGAGCGCGCGCTGGGCTGGGCGTTTCACTATCTTGTCGGGGTTGTCTACGGCGTGGTCTTTGCCCTGATCGTCGGGGGCGCGTGGTTCGACGCGCCGGTGTTCTGGATGGCCTGGATCTGGGGGATCGTGACGATCGCGGGCGGATGGTTCCTGCTGCATCCCGGCATGGGGCTGGGCTGGGCCCTGTCGCGGACGGAGCGGCCCTGGAAGGTGCGCGTCATGGGGCTGCTGGCGCATTCGGTGTTTGCACTGGGTCTGTGGGCGACGGCGCTGGCGCTGTAGCGCGGTGGCCCCGGCGGCGGACCGCCGCCGTCATGACAGGAATTTCGCGCCGACGGTTGAAACATCGGCCCCGAGGGATTTGGTCGGGGGGAGAGTGCGGTGAGAGCCGCGAAATCCACCTCTGACGGGAGACCGATCATGAGCGTAAGAACGAAAATTCTTGGAACTGCAACCCTCGTGGCACTGGCCGCGGCACCGTTGACGCCGGCCCTGGCGCAATCCGGACCGCAGGCCGACTTGGTCCCGGTACAGGCCGAGGCGCAATACAGCGACAGCGATCTCGAAAGCTTTGTCGATGCGGCGATGAAGGTCATGGCCCTGCGCCAGACCTACCAGGCGCGGCTGCAGGGGGCTGTCAACGAAAAGCAGCAGCAGGCACTGGTCCGCCAGGCGCAGGAAGAGATGAAAGCGGCCATCGTGCAGACCGATGGCATCGACGTGCCGACCTATACCGCCATCGGCGAGGCCGCCCAGGCCGACGACGCATTGAGCCAGCGGATCACCGCGATGTTCCAGGAGCGGATGCCGGGCGACGGCGCGCAGCCGTCGGACGACGGGTGATGGTCCGGCCCGTCGTTCGGGCCGTGTGAGAGATGTGAACCCGCGCGGTGGTCAATGGGCTGCCGCGCGGGTTTTTGTTGTAGGAATGCGCGCCGGGGGATTTCGGTAGGTAAACCCGGCCCCACAAGGACATTGCCTAGGTGTTGCCCCAGTGTGTTGGGATGGGTTCTCCTACTTGCGTTTCACTATTTCGGCCAATGCAGGTTGGCTTCTTTGACTAGACTTTCGAAGTCTCGCCGGCCTTTCTTCAAGCCCTCAGCGACGAAACACAGTCGATGACCGTAGCGTTCGCTCTTAACCCACATGCTGCTGCCCTTTTCCGCCTGCTTGAACCAATAGTTCTTACCGGCCGCGTAGCTTTCATAGCCCTTTTGGTGGAGTTCCCCAAGCCACTCTTGCGGCATGCTGCAAGCTTCCAGATAGATCAAGGCATCGTATGCATCGCGTGGGTTCATCGCAGTCTTCCGCTAGAATTAGCTATCGCGCTTATACAAATATAACATTCTACCTCGTGAACTTCTTGTGCTTCAGCCGCTTCGGCTCCAGCGCATCCGCGCCCAACCGCCGCTTCTTGTCCTCTTCGTAGTCCTCGAAGTTGCCCTCGAACCATTCCACATGCGCCTCGCCTTCGAAGGCCAGGATATGTGTGCAGATCCGGTCGAGGAAGAAACGGTCGTGCGAGATCACGACGGCGCAGCCGGCGAAATCGACCAGCGCGTCTTCGAGCGCCCGCAGGGTTTCCACGTCGAGGTCGTTGGTCGGTTCGTCAAGCAGGATGACGTTGCCGCCTTCCTTGAGCAGGCGTGCCATGTGCACCCGGTTGCGCTCACCACCCGAAAGCAGGCCGACCTTCTTCTGCTGGTCGCCGCCCTTGAAGTTGAAGGCCGAGCAATAGGCGCGGCTGTTCATCTCGGCGTCGCCCAGCTTGATCTGTTCCGCCCCGCCGGAAATCGCCTCCCAGACGGTTGCATCCGCGGCGAGGTCGTCGCGCGACTGGTCGACATAGGCCAATTGCACCGTGTCGCCGAATTCGATGCTGCCGCTGTCGGGCGTTTCCTGCCCGGTGATCATCTTGAACAGCGTCGATTTACCGGCGCCGTTCGGGCCGATCACGCCGACGATGCCACCCGGCGGCAGCGAGAAGGACAGGTCCTCGATCAACTGCTTGTCGCCCATGTGCTTGTTCAGGTGCTCGACCTCGATCACCTTCTGGCCCAGGCGCTGGCCATTGGGGATGATGATCTGGGCGCGGCTGAGTTTCTCGCGCTCGGACTGGTTGGCCATCTCGTTGTAGGCGCTGATCCGGGCCTTGGATTTCGCTTGCCGGGCCTTGGCGCCCTGGCGCATCCATTCCAGTTCGCGTTCCAGCGTCTTCTGTTTGGCCTTGTCCTCGCGCGCTTCCTGTTCCAACCGCTTGGCCTTCTGTTCCAGCCAGCTGGAGTAGTTGCCCTCGTAGGGGATGCCCCGACCGCGGTCGAGCTCGAGGATCCAGCCGGTGATGTCGTCCAGGAAATAGCGGTCGTGCGTGACGCAGAGGATGGTGCCCTTGTAGTCGATCAGGTGCTGCTGCAGCCAGGCGATGGTCTCGGCGTCCAGGTGGTTGGTCGGTTCGTCGAGCAGCAGCATGTCGGGTGCTTCGAGCAAGAGCTTGCACAGCGCGACCCGGCGGCGTTCCCCGCCCGAAAGGTTGGCCGGCATGGCGTCATCGGGGGGGCAGCGCAGCGCCTCCATCGCGACGTCGACCTGGCTGTCCAGATCCCAGAGATTCTGGCTGTCGATCTCGTCTTGCAGCTGCGCCATCTCGTCGGCGGTCTCGTCGGAATAGTTCATGGCCAGTTCGTTGAACCGGTCCAGCTTGGCCTTCTTCTCGGCCACGCCCAGCATGACGTTGTCGCGCACGCTCATCTCTTCTTCCAGCTTCGGCTCCTGCGGGAGGTAGCCGACCTTGGCGCCTTCTGCGGCCCAGGCCTCGCCGGTGAAGTCCTTGTCGATTCCGGCCATGATCCGCATGAGGGTCGACTTACCGGCGCCGTTGACGCCGACGACACCGATCTTGACCCCGGGCAGAAAGCTCAGGCGGATGTTTTCAAAGCATTTCTTGCCGCCCGGATAGGTCTTGGAGACGCCATCCATGTGGTAGACATACTGATACGAGGCCATGATCCGCTCCTGCAGCTTGCGCGTTGTTCGTGACGGAGTAGCGCGTTGGCGTCGGCGGTGCAATCTGCGGCGCGAGACCCGGAAAATTCCGGGCAAATTTGCCTTAAACCGATCTAAAGATTTCCCCGTCATCTAGGTGGTCGTGCCCAAGGGGCCGGGGACCGGGAAAGGCAAGGATGATGCGGAACGCGCCGGAGCAGGGACAGGCACGGCTGGGCCTGCGGTGGTGGCTGCCGGGCTTGGTGGCCGTGGCGTCGTCTTTGGTGGCGCTGGCCGTGGGCGTTCTTGGCGACGGTGCAGCGGGTCGGATGCTGGTGGCCGGGGCTGGTCTGCAGGCGCTGGCTGCCTTCGGTCTGGCCTGGGTCGCCGCGGCACGGCTTGCCCGGCGCCTGCGTGCATTGGAGACGGCGGTTGTCGCATCGGCGGATGGCGCCTTGACCGTGTTGCCGGATCGCGCTTCGGGTGATGAGATCGGCGGGTTGGCGCGGGCCGTGGGGGAACTTCAGGCAGCGCTTGTAGAGGCACGACAGGAGGCAGCGGCGCAACCGGCGCTCGACCTTTGCGCCATCCAGGGCGCCCTCGACCGGGTGGCACGGGGTGAGCCCACGCTGCCGGAGGGATGCCCGCCGGGCATCCTGCGGGCGATTGGGGCCGTAGAGGCAAGGGTCGCGTCGGAGTTGGGTGAACATGTGCGGACCCGGCAGCATGCAGAGCGGCAGTTGCGTCGGCTGACCCTGCAGTTGAGGCAGGCGCAGACAGGCGGCCGTGCGGGCGTCGAGGCCATTGACCAACTGCGGACCGGGGCAGATGACCTGGGTCGGGGCATCCAGGATGTCCTGGGGGCGGCTCGGGACGTGAGGGGATCGGTGCAGGCGGCGCGGGCGGTGCTGGATCGGGATGCCGGATTGCCCGGCAGGGCGGTGGAGCAGATGGCGCGGATCGCGAGTTCGACCGACGAGATCGGGCAGGTGGTCGAGGTGATGGAGGACGTCGCCTTTCAGACCAACCTGCTGGCGTTGAACGCGGGGATCGTGGCGGCGCGGGCCGGGACGGCGGGGCGTGGCTTTGCCGTCGTCGCCGAAGAGATGCACGGTCTGGCTGTCCAATCGGCTGAAAGCGCGGAGCGGGTGAGAGCGCTGATTACTTCCTCGCAAGAACGGGTCCTGGACGGGGTGCGGCTGGTAAGCGCCTTGGGCAAGCAGGTCGACGGTGCGCAGAGGGAGATCCGCGGCGCCGTCCGGGCGGGGCAGGCGATGCCGGATATGGAGGCGCAGGTTGGTCGTCTGATCGGCCTCGGGGCGGATCTGGAACAGCTTGGGCGGGAGATGCGCAAATGCTTTGCGGAGGTGCCCGGCGAAGGGCCGGAGCATGGTCCTGCGCAGTTGGGCGGCGCGGTCCGGCGGGTCGGGTAAGGCCCCCGCGCGCAAGGGTTTCTTGCACAAGCCGGTCTGAGCGCGTATCCGGTTGCCCGGTGCGCGCGGGCGCAACTTGGCGGGAGGATGCGGCGTGCCGCAGTCAGGCAGACAGGGGCAGGACCTATTCCCGGCCGGGGCGGGTGCGCTGGATGGGCGTGCACTGCCGCGCGGCTCCCGGATCGGCCTATTGGGTGGTTCTTTCGATCCTCCGCACGCGGGGCATCTGCACCTGTCGCGCGAGGCGCTCAAACGGTTCGGGCTGGACCGAGTCGTCTGGCTGGTCAGCCCGGGGAACCCGCTGAAACCCAATCCCCCGGCGCCGCTGGCAGACCGGATGGCTGTGGCCCGGGCGATGATCGACCACCCGCGCATCACCGTCAGCGAATTCGAGGCGCGCGCAGGCACGCGCTATACCGCAGAAACCCTGGCGCGACTGCGGCACCTGTTTCCGAGGGTGCAGTTCACCTGGCTGATGGGGGCCGATAACCTGGCGCAATTCCATCGCTGGGACAACTGGCAGGGCATCCTGCAGGCCGTGCCGCTGGGGATTCTGGCGCGTCCCGGGCTGCGCACGGCGGCGCGCAGCTCTCCGGCGGCGCGGATCTATCGCGCGGCGCGGATACCGGCACAGGCCTCGCACCGGTTGCCCAGCATGTGCCCCCCGGCCTGGTGTTTCGTGAACATGCCGATGACCGACCTCAGCTCGACCGCGATCCGCGCGGCGGGCCACTGGGCAACAGGCCCGAAAACGTGAAGGGCGTGCCCCCAGTTGCCGGTTGCCCGAAGGTCCGGGATTCGCTTAGATCGGGCGCATGACGCATGGCATTTCCAGACGTGCCTTCCTGGGGGGAGTGGCGGGTGCGGCGCTAGGCGGGGCGGCATCGCCCGGCTGGGCGCGAGCGCCCGAAACCTCGTTGCGCCCGGTCGCACGGTCCGATGATTTCCGAAAACGCATCCAGCCGCCCGCAGAGGCGCTGATCGAACGCGCGGCGCTTGACGGCGAGGTGGGCTTTGCCGTCGCGCGCCTGCACAGCGGCGAGGTGCTGGAGACTCATTCCCCCGACGTGAGCCTGCCCCCGGCCAGCGTGGCCAAGGCCCTGACCGCTGGCTACGCGCTGGACGTGCTGGGCCCGGCGCATCATTTCGTCACCCGCGTGATCGCCACCGGCCCGGTCAAGGACGGGGTGGTGCAGGGCGACCTGGTGCTGGCGGGCGGGGGGGATCCGACGCTGGACACCGACGCCCTTGCCGGGCTGGCCGCAGCGGTCAGCGCCGCCGGTGTCACCGGGCTGACCGGCGGGTTGAAGGTCTGGGGCGGGGCGCTGCCTTCGCTGATCGGCATCGACGCCAGCCAGCCGGATCATGTCGGCTATAATCCGTCGGTTTCGGGGCTGAACCTGAACTACAACCGCGTGCATTTCGAATGGCGCAAGGCGGGCAGCGACTACACCGTGACGATGCAGGCACGTTCTGCCGCGCACCGGCCGGACGTGCGCGTGGCCCGGATGGACCTGATCGACCGCAGCCTGCCGGTCTATACCTACGAAGACAAGTTGGGGCGCGACAACTGGACGGTGGCGCGTGGCGCGCTGGGCGACGGCGGCGCGCGCTGGCTGCCCATCAAAAAGCCCGAGGCCTACGCGGGCGAGGTGTTCCAGACGCTGCTGGCGGCGCAGGGCATCAAGACCGGCAAGCCCGAGATCGCCGCCGGCCTGCCCGGGGGCGATGAACTGGCCCGCCACGAAAGCCCACCCTTGCGGGTGATCCTGCGCGACATGCTGAAATGGTCGACCAACCTGACCGCCGAGGTCGTCGGCCTTGCGGCCAGCGTGGCGCGCAGCGGGGCCGTTCCAGCCTCGCTTCAGGCATCGGCGGCGGAAATGAATGCCTGGGCGCAGGAAAAACTGGGGGTCGGCGGCCTGGCGCTGGTCGATCACTCCGGCCTTGGCGACCAGAGCCGGGTCAGCGCGATGCAGATGATGGGATGCCTGCGCGGATTGCGCATGAAGATGGGTATCAAGCCGCTGCTCAAGGACATGCCGCTCCGCGATTCCCGTTACCAGGTGATCGAGAATGCGCCGTTGAAGGTGCGGGCCAAGACCGGCACCCTGAACTTCGTCAGCGGGCTGGCCGGTTTCGTCGATCTGCCCGACGGCACCGAACTGGTTTTTGCGATTTTTGCCGCCGACATGCCGCGGCGGGACGCACTGACCAAGGCACAGCGAGAACGCCCCGAAGGCGGACGCAGCTGGAACAGCCGGGCCAAGATCCTGCAACAAGGGCTGATCGGGCGCTGGGGTGTGCTGTACGAAAGCGACCCTGTCTGACAGCGCGCCTTGCGGCGGAGCTGTCGGCTGCATAAGTGCCAAAGCGCAAGGACGCGTGGCAGAAGAGTGGAAGGGGCCGTGATGGACATGTTCGAGTCGTTCATCGACCAGGCTTTCAGGCGTGCACAGGAAAACGGCGATCTCGACGACCTGCCGGGCACGGGAAAACCCATCGAGCCGAGCAGCCTGACCGCCGATCCTTTCGCGCATACCTTTGCCGAAAGTGGCGCGATGACGCCCTTCGGCATGTTGCAGGTCCGTATCGACGAGGCCCGCAAACGGCTGGCCGAGGCGAGTGATTCGGAACAGCGGCGCGCTATCCAGTCCGAGATTTCTGCCCTTGAAACCCGCAAGGCGATCGAGATGGAGGCCTGGAAGAGGTATAGCTGACCCTCTGTATCGGGCCGTGACGTCCCCTGCGACCAACGAAAAAAGGGCCCCGCGATGCAGGGTCCTTTTCATGTCTGGGCATCTTCATGGCCGGTGGCAGCCGGCCTGGCGGCTCAGTTGTCGATCACGACCTTCATGTTCTTCTTGCCGACCTGCTGGGTTAGTTCGAACAACACGGCGGCATGTTCGGGGTGCAGGCGCACGCAGCCGGCCGAAGCGGGACGGCCGAGGCGGCTGATCTGGTCGGTGCCGTGGATCGCGTAGTCTCCGTTGAAGAAGATCGCAAAGGGCATCGGCGCGTTGTTGTAGATGCTCGACCGGTGATACTTGGACAGCCAGTAGGCATTCCATTGGCCACGCGGCGTGTGCTTGCCCGCGCGGGCGGTCGAGACCGGCCAGCGATACTCAACCTTGCCGTTGTAGATCACCGTCATGGTCTGGGTCGACACGTCGACCTTGGCCACCAGCGGGGCGGCGGCGGCCATGAGCGGTGAAAAACACAGAAGTGCCGCGGCCAGCGCGGCGGCAAAAAATCGTTTCATTCGTCCCTCCAGGTACAAGCTTGGCAGCTTCGGCGAAAAAATGCCTAGAGGGACGTTACTACGCGGTTACCCGCCGGTCAGTCAGGTATACCCGACCCGGCCCGGTACAGGGGGTAGAGCGGCAAAACCTATGGGATTTTTGCAACAGGCCAGCCCGGGATTCGGGCCGTTTCAAGTCAAATTCACAGGGTCAGGTGCCGCGCCCGGGCGCCACGCTCGATCGCGGCGGCGTGCAGGCGGTCGAGGTTGAGCTCGTAGCGAATCTCTTCGAGCAGGCGCAGTTCCGTTTCCTGCAGCGTGCCATCGGCAGCAGCGACATCGCAGGCCAGCGCGTAGGCGGTTTCGAACAGCCGTTCCGGCAGGTTGTCCCGGATCAGGCCGAACAGCGCGTCCAGCCCGTCTTCCTGTTCGAAAAGCTCGAAGACCAGGGTCGACATCGCGCGCACCCGGTCGCTGTCATAGCCCGAGAAGACCGGCAGCATCTTGACCGAGGCGTCGATCTTGACCAGTTCGACGGTCCGCACCCTCTCGTCCGAGACGGAAACGGCGATCATCAGGGCCACGAGGCAGTCCTGCGGGCTGAGCGGCTGGGTGGCGTCGGACATGCGGGGGCCTCGGTCTGCAATGGCGTCGCCGCGCAATTTATTGACGCGGAGGCGGGGGGGCAATAGAGAAGCGCCCGCAACACCCCCCAAGGAGACCGAGAAATGTCCGATCTGCGCGACGCGGCGATGAGCGCCAAGGCCTGGCCCTTCGAAGAGGCGCGCCGGATCCTCAAACGCTATGAAAAGGCGCCACCTGAAAAGGGTTACGTCCTTTTCGAGACGGGCTATGGCCCCTCGGGCCTGCCGCATATCGGCACCTTTGGCGAGGTCGCGCGGACCACAATGATCCGCCGCGCCTTCGAGGTGATCTCGGACATTCCGACGCGGCTGATCTGTTTCTCGGACGACATGGACGGGATGCGCAAGGTGCCGGGCAACGTGCCCAACCAGGAGCGCCTGCGCGAGGACCTGCAGCGCCCGCTGACCAGCGTCTATGACCCTTTCGAGACGCACGAGAGCTTTGGCCACCACAACAACGCCATGCTGCGGCGGTTCCTCGACACCTTCGGGTTCGAATACGAGTTCATCAGCGCGACCGAGTTCTACAAGTCCGGCCAGTTCGACGAGATCCTGTTGCGCTGCGCAGAACGCTATGATGACCTCATGGCGATCATGCTGAAATCGCTGCGCGACGAGCGGCGCGAGACCTATTCGATCTTCCTGCCGATCCACCCGGAAACGGGCCGCGTGCTGTACGTGCCGATGAAGAACGTCGATGCCGCCAAGGGCGAGATCACCTTCGACGACGAGGACGGCAAGGAATGGACTTTGCCCGTGACCGGCGGCAACGTCAAACTGCAGTGGAAGCCGGACTTCGGCGCCCGCTGGGCCGCGCTGGGCGTCGATTTCGAGATGTACGGCAAGGACCACAGCACCAACACGCCGATCTATGATGGCATCTGCCGGACGCTGGGCGTGCGGGCGCCGGAGCATTTCACCTATGAACTGTTCCTGGACGACAAGGGGCAGAAGATCTCGAAATCTTCGGGCAACGGTATCTCGATCGACGAGTGGCTGACCTATGCCTCGACCGAGTCCCTTTCCTATTTCATGTTCCAGAAGCCCAAGACCGCCAAGCGGCTGTTCTTTGACGTGATCCCCAAGGCGGTGGACGAATATCACCAGCAGCTGCGCGCCTACCCGGGGCAGGATCTCAAGGCGCAGGTCAACAACCCGGTCTACCACATCCACAACGGCGACGTGCCGGAATCGAAGATGGTGGTGCCCTTCTCGATGCTGCTGAACCTTGCCAGTGCTGCCGGGGCCGAGGACAAGGCCGCGATGTGGGGCTTCATCCGCCGTTACGCGCCGGATGCCTCGCCGGAAACGCATCCCGATCTGGATGCCGCTGCCGGTTTCGCGGTCAAGTACTACGAGGATTTCGTCAAGCCGACCAAGGTTTTCCGCGCCCCGGACGCCAAGGAACGCGCGGCGATGGAGGACCTGGCCGCGCAGCTTGGGGCGCATGAAGGTGCGACCGACGACGAGACGCTGCAAAGCCTCGTCTTTGCCGTCGGCAAGGCGCATGAGTTCGAGAACCTCCGCGACTGGTTCAAGGCCCTTTACGAGGTGCTGCTGGGCCAAAGCCAGGGTCCGCGGTTCGGCGGGTTCATCGCGCTCTATGGCGTCGACGAGACCGTGGCACTGATCGAAAAGGGCCTGGCGGGCGATCTGGGCTGACCCCACGCGCCTGAAACTTTGACGGACTCTCCTCGTGTCTTACCTATGGGAAAGCCACGAGGAGAGATCACATGCGCACATTTTTGATGGGGTTGGCCGTGGCGGTCAGCCTGGCAGGGGCGGCTCCGGCACAGGATGCCCTGGCGCCAAACCCGGCAATCCAGGGAACGATCCAGGGCCAGATCGACGCCTTCTTGCAGGACGATTTCGGCGCCGCCTTCGAATTTGCCAGCCCGGGCATCCGTAACACCTTTCGCACACCTCAGAATTTCGGCGCGATGGTGCAAAAGGGCTATCCGATGGTCTGGCGGCCCAGCGACGTGGAGTTCGGCCCACTGCGCGAGCGGGACGGGGCCATTTGGCAGCAGGTCCTGATCCGGGACGAGGCCGGCAAGAGCTATATCGTCGAGTACAGGATGCAGAATGTCGATGGCGACTGGCGCATTTCGGGCGTGCGCGTCATTCCGGCGCCGGGCGTGTCCGCCTGACCTTGGAGCCGTTCAGAATTCCGTCCAGAGTCCCATCTTCAGGCCCATCGAGGTGTCCCCGGTCAGCCCCCAGGTGACGCCCGTCTCTAGCTTGAGAGGCCCCCTCAGTGGCACGACCAGCGAGGGCGCGACCCGTACGAAGGGGGCGTAGCCATCCGGCTGGCCGGTTTGCAGCTGCAGGATGAGCTTGCGGTCCCTGGGCAGGTTGCGGCCCCACGTAACATCCATCTTGAGGTCGGTCCGGCCGCTGTCGACATAGGCCTCGGCCACGCTGTCGATGGACAGCCAGCCGTTTTGCAGCCCCCAGCCGACAGAAAGCCCGGGCCGCAGGACCTGTTCGCCCGCGATCGTGCCCAGCCCGAACTGGGCGGTCATCTGGGCTCCCGTTTCGGCCTGCCGGAGCGGCCATTGCAGGAACAGCACCGATTTCCCGCTGCCGCCGACCGAATGGCCGATGTCGAATCCCAGCGTCAGGCGATCGGTCAGGCCATATTCGAAGAACAGCGTCGAATAGTCCTGTGTCGGGTCCATCGAGGTCCAGGTGCTCATGTCCTGGGGCCAGCCCAGGCGAACGGCGATGCTGCCAAAGCCGCTGCCCTGCTTGCGCGGCCAGGCGCCCGCCCCGGCGGGTGGGGCGGCAAGACAGGCGGCCAGGATGGCGGCCAGGAAGAGGGCTAGAGGACGCATGGCTGGGTCTCTTGGCAGCGTCGGGCCGTTAACCAACCCTTCCAAACCGTAAGGATGCAATGGTTAACGGAAGGTGAAGCAATTGACGCAGGGGGCTGGATTCCCCGATGCCGCAGGTGCACAGTCGCTGACAGGTTTTTCGGGGGATGGAATGGCTGGACATGTGATCACCGTGGCGCAGCAGAAGGGCGGCAGCGGCAAGACCACTTTGGCGGCTCACCTGGCGCTGGCCTTTCACGGTCAGGGCAAGCGGGTGGCCGTGGTGGACCTGGACCCGCAGGGCAGCCTGGGGCGCTGGTTCATGACCCGGGTCGAACGCCAGCCCGAAACCTGCGAGGGGCTGGATTTCGCGACCTCCTCGGCCTGGGGGATCTCCTACGAGGTGCGCAAGCTTTCGGCGATCAATGACATCGTCATCATCGACACGCCCCCCAAGGCGGACAGCGACCTGCGCCCGGCGCTGCGGGTGGCGGACCTTGTGGTGGTGCCGGTGGCGGTCAGCCATGTCGATCTCTGGGCCACCGAAGGCGTACTGGACCTGGCCGCGCGGGAAAATTGCGCGACGCTGCTGGTCATGAATCGCACGCGGGTGGGCACGCGGCTGAATGCCGAGGTGGCCGAGGCGGCAACCCGGCTGGGCGCGGCCGTGGCGCAGGCCAGCCTGGGCAACCGCGTGGGCTATGCCGAGGCGCTGGGCCAGGGGCGCGGGGCGCATGAAGGGGCCAGGACCCCGGCCCGGGCCGAGATCGAGGCGCTTGCGCAAGAGGTGGCGGAGCGGCTCGGGACGGGGTAAGGGGGCGCGCACAGGAGGCCCCTTGATGACCGATCTCGATGAACTCTCCCGCCTGATCCGGGCCGATGCCCAGTCCCGGGGCCAGACGATTTCCCGGTTGGGCTATTTCTGCGCGCCATTCCGGCCGGACAGCGGGCCGCTGTCCGACCGGGTGATCAAGGTCTACCGGGGCATGGGGGACGCGGCGGCGCTGGACCGGTTGAAACGCTGCCACGACGACTACGTCGAGGCCCTGTTGGCGGGCGGCGTGCCGATGCCAGCGACTGAGTTCCACTTCGTCGACTTGGGCGGTGCGCGCGTGCCGGTGGTCGTGCAAGAGGCCCTGCCGGTCGACAGCTTGATGCGGCCGCGGATGCAGAAGGAACCGCTGGCCTCGACGCTGGAGATGATGGAAGCGGCGGGTCAGGTCATCGCGCGCTTCTGGCTCTGGGCGCGGGACCAGGAGGGGCGGATCGGCTTTCACCCTTCGATCCGGAATTTCGCGGTCATCGAGGGACAGGCCGTGTTCTTCGACACCTTCCCGCCACTGATCCACTATTCGCGGGGCGAGATGGGGAAGATGCTGCTGACCTTCTCGGACAAGCGGCTGATGCGGATCATTGGCCCGCTGATGCAAAAGCGCGTTACGGGTATCCAGGACGAATGGTATTCGCCGCCGGAGACACTGGTCGGGCTGGTCGGGTCAGCCTGCCGGTTGCGCCCCGACGATGCAGAGGCCTACCTCGCTTGGGGGCGCGACTTCGTCACGCGCGAGATGGCGCATTGGTCGGACGAGGCGCTGGCCGGGCTGCAGGCACCGCCCAAGTTGCCGGGATACTGGACCGGGTTCCGCAAGCTTCTGGGCCTGCAGGGAGAGCCCAACGTCTGACGGGACGGCGGGGTCAACCCCGCCCTACGCAGGTTCCGGCGGCAGGTCTGCCTGACCGGCGTTGCGCCGCTTTGTGGGCTGAGTTTGGGTATTTTAGCCAAGAAGAAGCCGAAACAGCGCCCTTCCATGTTTCTTCTTGGTCAAAATACCTCCGGGGGTGTGGGGGCGGCGCCCCCACTCCTGTCCGTTCCGCAGGGCGATCAGACGATTTTGATGCCCGCGCTTTCCGCGTCCTTCAGGAACTGTGCCAGTCCCTTGTCGGTCAGCACATGCTCGGCCATCTTCTTGATCACGCCCGGAGGCGCGGTGGCCACGTCGGCGCCGATCTTGGCGGCTTCGGACATGTGGTTGGCCGAGCGGATCGACGCGGCGAGGATCTGGGTGTCGAACCCGTAGTTGTCGTAGATCTCGCGGATGTCGGCAATCAGGTCCATGCCGTCGAGGTTCAGGTCGTCCAGCCGCCCGATGAAGGGCGAGATGAAGGTGGCGCCGGCCTTGGCTGCCAGAAGGGCCTGGTTGGCCGAGAAACAGAGCGTCACGTTGACCATGCGGCCCTCGTCGCTCAGCACCTTGCAGGCTTTGAGGCCGTCCCAAGTCAGCGGCACCTTGACCGCGATGTTCTCGGAGATTTCCGCCAGCTTGCGGCCTTCGGCGATCATCGCGTCGGCCTCGGTGGCGACCACCTCGGCCGAGACGGGTCCCGAGACCATGTCGCAGATTTCCTTGGTGACCTCGAGGATGTCACGGCCGGATTTCATGATCAGCGAGGGGTTGGTGGTGACCCCGTCCACCATGCCGAGGTCGTTCAGTTCGGCGATGGCGTCGATCTCGGCGGTGTCGACAAAGAATTTCATGGCGCGCGCTCCTTGATGGCTTGGCCTTTCCTGTCCCGCGATTTACCCCTTTTGCATGCCGATCACTACCCCGGAATTCTTTGACGCCGGCACGCTTGTGGGTGTGCTGACCACGCAACCGCTGGATCGGGTGCTGGATTACCGCGCGCCGGAGGGCGGGTGCTGGCGCGGTGCCTTTGTCGAGGTGCCGCTGGGTCCGCGCAAGGTGCTGGGCGTTGTCTGGGGACCGGGGCGGGGGGATTTCGACGCGTCGAAGATCCGTGCCGTGAACCGTGTTCTGGACGTGGCGCCGATGCGTGACGAGTTGCGTGCCTTTATCGAGAAGGCCGCCGGCTACACGCTGACACCGCTGCCGGCCATGTTGCGGCTGGCGACGCGGGCGCCCGGGCTGGGCGATCCGCCGTCGATGCGCAAGGTCTATCGTCTGGGTGAGGGAGAGCCGCCGCGCATGACGGAGGCGCGGACCCGGGTGATCGGCGCCGCGCGCGAGATGGGCGGGCTGTCCCTGACGCTCAAGGAGCTGTCCGAAACGGCCGGCGTGACCTCTTCGGTGGTCAAGGGGTTGGTCAAGAGCGGTGCAATCCGGGAGGAAGATACGCCGCGCGACACCGCATTTCCTCGGCTCGACCCCGGGTATGGCGGCAAGGATCTGACCGAAGACCAGGCCGCGGCGGCAGAGATGCTGCGCGAGGGGCAGCGGGTCGGTGGATACGAGACCGTCCTGCTGAAGGGGGTGACCGGGTCTGGCAAGACCGAGGTCTACCTCGAGGCGGTGGCAGAGGCCCTGCACGCCGGGCGGCAGGCGCTGGTGCTCTTGCCCGAGATCGCGCTGTCGGCGGAGTTCCTGACCCGGGTCGAGGCACGGTTCGGCGCGCGCCCGGCCGAGTGGCATTCCGGCGTCACGATGACAGAGCGCCGGCGGGTTTGGCGCATGGTCGGCGAGGGCGGTTGCCAGGTCGTCGTGGGGGCGCGGTCGGCCCTCTTCCTGCCGTTCCAGAACCTTGGCCTGATCGTCGTCGACGAGGAACACGACACATCCTACAAACAGGAAGACGGGGTTCTCTACAATGCGCGCGACATGGCGGTGCTGCGTGCCTCGATCCTGGGGTGCCAGGTGGTGCTCGCCTCGGCCACGCCTTCGCTGGAAAGCTGGGCCAACGCGGATGCGGGCAAGTACAAGCGGCTGGTGCTGACATCGCGCTTTGGCCCCGCCGTCCTGCCCGAGATGCGGGCGCTGGACATGCGGGCAGAGAAACTGCCCGCAGGGCGATGGATTTCCGGCACGTTGCAACGGTCGGTCAACATGCGGCTGGAGAAAGGGGAGCAGGCGCTCTTGTTCATCAACCGGCGCGGCTATGCGCCGGTGACCTTGTGCCGGGCCTGTGGCGAACAGATCGGCTGTCCGCATTGCGATGCGCGCATGGTCGAGCATCGGTTCCTGAAACGGCTGGTCTGCCACCAATGTGGCGAGAGCATGCCGATCCCCGAGGTCTGCCCCTCCTGCGAGGTCGAGGGCAAGCTGGCCGCCGTTGGGCCGGGGGTGGAACGGCTGGCCGAGGAGGCGGCGGCGCTCTTCCCCGAGGCGCGGATCGCGGTGCTGTCCTCGGACCTCTTCGGAACCGCGCGCGAGTTGAAGGACCAGGTGGCGGCGATTGCCCAAGGCGGCGCCGATATCATCATCGGCACGCAGCTGGTGGCCAAGGGGCACAATTTTCCGCTGCTGACGCTGGTGGGGGTGATCGACGCGGATCTGGGCCTGCAGGGATCGGACCTGCGCGCGGCCGAGCGGACCTTTCAGCTGATGCGGCAGGTTGCGGGGCGCGCAGGCCGGGCGGAAAAGCCGGGCGTGGCATTGTTGCAGACCTACCAGCCCGAACACCCGGTGATCCGGGCGATCCTGGCGGGGGACGAAGAGGCCTTCTGGTCGGCAGAGGCGGATGAGCGTCGGCTGGCGGGGATGCCGCCCTTTGGTCGGCTGGCCGGGATCATCCTGTCGGGCGGGGACATGGCCAAGGTGTTCGACCTTGGCAATTTCCTGGCCCGCAACGACAGGGCCCTGCGGCAGGTCGGGGCCGAGGTCTGGGGGCCGGCACCCGCGCCAATCGCCCGGGTCAAGGGGCGGCACCGGGTGCGGTTGCTGGTCAAGGCGTCCAAGGGGGTGGCCCTGCAGGGGGCCTTGGCGGATTGGGTCGCGCAGGTCCGCCTGACGGGCGATATGCGGATGGCCATCGACATCGACCCGCAGAGCTTCTTCTGACGGAACGGGGCGACGCTTGGCCCGTGCAGCGTCCTTTCGAACGGCGTCCAATGGCGCAGCAGGCCATTGAATTTTGATCCGCTACGGGAAATGAGGCATGGTTGTCCGGAGGTCGCCGGGGGGGATTTTGTTGTGAAACTTGCAGCCGTTCAGGAAACGCCCGTCTTTTACGACCTTGAAGCCAGTCTTGAAAAAGGCGTCGCGATCATCGCGCGGGTCGCCCGCGAAGGGGCCAACTTGATCGTCTTTCCCGAGGGCTGGTTGCCGAATTACCCTTGCCATGTCTGGGCGATCCAGCCGGACAATTGGCCCAGCCCTGTCGGCGAGGCCGATGGTATCCTGTGGCGCAACGCTTTGGATTTGTCGCGCGACGGATTGGCGCCGATCCGCGCGGCGGCACGGGATCATGGTGTGGTCGTCGTCATGGGCATCAACGAGCGTGCGCCAGAGATGAGCGCCGGTACGCTCTACAACACCGGGGTCATCATCGACGCGGACGGGACGATCCTGAACGCCCACCGCAAACTGATGCCGACCGGGGCAGAGCGCACGGTCTGGGGATTTGGTGACGGCAGCACGCTGAAGGTGGTCGAAACCGCTGTCGGTCGGGTTGGCGTGCTGCAGTGCTGGGAAAATTTCATGCCGCTGGCGCGCATGGCGCTCTATGCGCAGAACCTCGAGATCCTTTGCGCCCCCACAGCCGACCCGATGCCGGAATGGAACGCGACCATGCAGCATATCGGTCGCGAAGGAGGGTGTTTCGTGGTGGGGTGCGGGGCGATCCAGCGCGTCTCAGCGATCCCGAAGGATTTCCCTGAACGAGACAGGTTTGACGAGGGCAGCGAATGGAACCAGCCCGGCGGTGCCGTCGTGGTGGCCCCCGGCGGGCAGATCCTCGCCGGCCCGATGCGCGAGACCATCGGGTCGTTGGGGGCCGAGATCGACAGGTCTGCCCTGCGCTCCGCGCGCCGCGCCTTCGATGTGGCGGGTCATTATGCCCGGCCTGACGTGTTTACGCTGACCGTGGACACCTCGGCGCGGACGCCGGTGCGGTTCACGTCGGGCGAGTGAGGTCGCCGGCGGCTGGCCGTGCCATAGGGGGAAGTGAGGCGGGACGGGTCAAGGTGTGGACGCAGGCCTATTGCGTTTCCGGCCCAGCGCTGACTTTGGCGACCCAGGGGGATCCTGGTCATTGGATATGTGATGAAAGAAGCCCGCGCAGCGGTCCTATCGCCATTCCATGCGGCAGTTCACCAGCAGCCCAAGGGCGCCGCGCTGGCAGACCTTGACCCGCCGTTTCCTGGGCTTGGCCTGTTCCTCGGCCAGCCAGGCGTTATAAAGTGCGCGGCTGTCCTCGATCAGTCTTGCGCGCTGGCTTGCGTTCAGGTGGCCGGAGGCGGGAAAGCCCCGCGCCTGTTGCCAGTCCCGGATGGCCCTGCGCGAGTTCGGCCCCAGATCGCCATCGACACCTCCGGGATCGAAGCCGGCCAGCGTCAGGCGGCGCTGGATCTCTTGCCGGGCGGCGCGATCCAGGTTCAGGCGGGCCTCGTCCGCCTCTGTCGCAAGAGGGGCGATCAATGCGGCGGGCGTGGCGGTCGGGGGCGGAGCCTCGGCGCGGGGTGTGTCCGGCGCCGGCATGGGGCGGGCACCTGCGAGGGCCTCGAAGAACTGGCCATCGCTCATGCCGGGGCGTTCGGGAATGTCCCTGATCGGCATGTCGGGGGGAAAGAAGAAGAAACGGTAGAGGGGCGAGTTCGACAGCACGCCGACGTCAAGGAATTCCACCTTGCCCAAATGGCTGCGTTGCGCGGCGTTGTTTTGCTGAACCAGGCGGCACTTGCTCATTGCCTCGACGTGAAAGAAGTGCCGCGTCGTGACCCTGAGTTCTCCGGCATCCCATTTCGCGCTTTCGATCAAGTCGAGGTTCGGCCCCGTCGTGCGGTTGAACATGGCCAGAACGCCGGCATTCGGGGCGCCGTTGGTACAGGCATTCAGGACGGCGCGGTGCCGGTCTGTTGTCGGGAAGCCGACGGGGAACACCTCGATGTTCCAGGTTGCGGCCTCCTGCACCGTCCGGACATAGCGCATCTCTTCGGGCGGGGTGCCGAGAATGGTCAGGAACAGCGCCTGGGGAAAGATGGACTGGCCCATGCCCCTCATGCTGGCCAGGCGTTCGACGCTCTGAATTGCAACGCGGTATGCGTCGTTCACCGCGTCTTCGGTATAGTCCCCCCGTGGCACGACAAGACCGGGGGCGTGAAATCCCAATGTGCCGCGCGGGTGCAGGCGGCGTTCGGGCAAGATGATGTCCTCGAAGGTGCGAAACGTGCCGTACATGAAGGTGAGGGCACAGGCGCTTTCGCAGGTCCGGTCCGGCCCAACGGCGGTTCGAATGCCGATACTGCCGATCACATTGCCCAGTTCGATGCCCTCAAGGTAGCTGCCGCCGTTGCTGTCGAGACAGAGTGTCCGGATACCATCGGTGCTGCCACTGCCTGCAAAGGCGGGTTCCCATCCGTTTTGCTTGGCAAAGCTGCGCAGCTTGTCCGCATCGCCGTCCCGGATCTCTCCGGTCAGCGTGGCATCGCATTGCATGATGGCATCGCCGCCCGGGGTAATTGTGGCAGCCAAGGCCGTGGCCGGCAGGAACAGTGCCGTCAGGACCAGAAACTGGGCCAGGTACAGGGCAAGGCCTGCTCGGCAGGGGTGTCGCGGTTCATCAAGCATCGTGAAGCAGTCTTGGGACCGTCGGGCGGCTTGGCAAGAAAAACCTCGGGTGTGGTTGTCCAGCAGGTTGGCAACATCGCGCGGCGTCAGAGGTAAATGCACCACAACGCGGCGTCTTTTCGGCCCCTGCCTTGTTTGTCCCCTGCACGCTCTCTACATGCCACGCCATGAGACGTTGGGTTCCCTTCATGAAATCCGTTCCGCGGGTGTCCGTCGTGCGCCTGCAGGGCGCCATCGGCGTCCCCGGACGGTCGAGTATCTCTGACCGCTCGGTTGCGCCGTTGCTGGAAAAGGCCTTTCGGTCGAAACCCGACGCGGTCGCGCTGGAAATCAACTCGCCCGGCGGGTCGCCGGTGCAAAGCTCGCTGATCGGGTCCCGCATCCGCAGGCTGGCCGAGGAACACGAGGTGCCCGTGCTGGCCTTTGTCGAGGATGTCGCGGCCTCTGGCGGCTACTGGATCGCCAGTGCGGCGGACGAGATCTGGTCCGACCCCAGCTCGATCCTGGGGTCGATCGGGGTGATCTCTGCCGGTTTCGGCCTGCCGGTCTTCCTGCAACGGCAGGGGATCGAACGGCGGGTTCACACGGCGGGCAAGTCCAAGAGCATGATGGACCCGTTCCAGCCTGAAAAGGAAGAGGACGTGGCCCGTTTGAACCGCCTGCTGGAGCAGCTGCACGGGACCTTTATCGGCCATGTGAAGTCCCGGCGGGGCGACAAGCTGACCGAGAACCCCGACCTCTATACCGGCGAGGTCTGGATCGGCCAGGCGGCTGTGGACGAGGGGCTGGCCGATGGCATCGGTCACCTTGTGCCGCTGATGAAGGACCGTTTTGGCGACAAGACCCGGTTCAAGCGTTACGAGGCGCGCAAGCCCCTGCTGCCGCGCCTTGGCGCGCAGGCGGTTCAGGGCGCGCTGGGCGAAATCGAGGAACGCGCGGACTTCGCGCGGTTTGGCCTGTCTTGATCGTCAAGATCGTTGCCCTTTTCCTGGTGTTCATCGCCGTGCTGGGATTTTTCGGAAAGCTCCGGATCCCCGGCGCCAAGCAGCTGGGCCAGCTGCGTGACCGGGCCCGCCTGAACGCCACGAAATGCCCGAAATGCGGTCGCTACCGCATCGGCAAGGGGCCATGCGACTGTCGAAAGGGTGACAACTGAGATGGTCTACGTCTACGCGGTTCTTGGTCTGCTGATCCTGCTTCTGGCGGGGGACGCGCTGGTCAAGGGGGCGGTGAATCTCTCCCTGCGGGTCGGTATCCCGGCCCTTGTCGTCAGCCTGACCATCGTCGCTTTCGGCACCTCCGCGCCAGAGCTGCTCATTTCGATCAAGGCGGCGCTGGAAAACGCGCCGGGCATCGCGCTGGGCAACGTGGTGGGGTCGAATACCGCCAACGTGTTGCTGGTCCTGGGGGTGCCGGGGCTGATCACGGTCATGCATACCAGCCAGTGCGACACGCGCACCAGCTATCTGCAGATGATAGGCGGCACCCTGGTTTTCATCGCGCTGGGCTTTCGCGGTGTTTTCGACATGACCGCCGGCCTGATCCTTCTGGCGCTGCTGCTCGTCATCCTGGGCAGCCAGCTGCGCACCGCGCTGCGGCACCGCGCCGAAGGGCAGGCCGACGAAGAGCTGGAAGAACCGGAGGGCGCGGACCCTGACATGCCGTGGTGGCGGATCGGCCTGTACCTGGTGCTGGGCCTGATCGGCCTGCCCCTTGGGGCCGACCTGCTGGTCGACAGCGCCGAGGAGATCGCCCGCATGTTCGGCGTGCCGGACGCGGTGATCGGGCTGACGCTGGTGGCGCTGGGCACCTCCCTGCCGGAACTGGCGACGACGGTCATGGCCGCGATCCGCCGGCAGGCCGACGTGGCCATCGGCAACGTGATCGGGTCGAACCTGTTCAACCTGCTGGCCATCATCGGTGTCGCGTCCCTGATCGCCCCGATCCAGGTCGGGCCGGGCTTCCTGCAGTTCGACTTCTGGGTGATGCTGGGGGCCTCGCTGCTGCTGCTGCCCTTCGTCTATTTCGGGCGTGACCTCGGGCGGATCTGGGGCTTTGTCTTGTCGGCGCTTTATCTGGGCTATGTCACAGTCGTATTGCTGTGACGGAGAACCTCATGGGTGATGTGAAAGGGCGCGCGCTGGTAACCGGCGCGGGCCGGAGGCTGGGCCGCGCAATGGCCGAGACACTGGCCGCGCAGGGGCATGCCGTGGCGGTGCATTATGCCGGGTCCGAGGCCGCTGCGCAGGAGGTCGTAGCCGGGATCGAGGCGCGTGGCGGTCAGGCCGTGGCCTTGCAGGCGGACCTGCTGGACGAGGCGCAGGCGCAGGCCTTGCTGCCGCGCGCGGCAGAGGTGCTGGGCGGTCCGGTGACGGTTCTGGTGAACAACGCCTCCGTCTTTGAATACGACGACATCGGCAGCGCCACGCGGAATAGCTGGGACCGGCATTTCGAAAGCAACCTGCGCGCGCCCTTCGTGCTGATCCAGGCCCTGGCCGCCCAGGTGCCCGATCCCGCGCGGGACGCGAGAGGCGAGCCGGTGGCGCAGGGCCTGGTGGTCAACATGATCGACCAGCGGGTGCGCAAGCTGACGCCCGAGTTCATGAGCTACACACTGGCAAAATCCGCGCTCTGGACCCTGACGCAGACCGCGGCACAGGCGCTGGCGCCACGAGTGCGGGTCAACGGGATCGGCCCGGGGCCGACCCTGCAAGGCGGACGGCAGGACGCCGGGGCCTTTGCCCGGCAGAGGGCGTCGACGGTGCTGGAACGGGGCGCCGACCCCGAGGACATCACAGCCGCGCTGACCTACCTTCTGGGGGCGAAAACCGTCACCGGCCAGCTGATTTGCATCGATGGCGGCCAGCACCTGGGATGGCAGACACCCGACGTTGTAGGTGTCGAATAGGGGGATGCGCCCCAGAGTTGTGCACGGGTCACAAAGTCTTAACAAAAGCGTTACGAAAAGGTAAATGGTCTCAATGGCTTGCAACGTGACAGCTTTTTTGTGACCTGAAATCAAAACCTTACGTAGTCGCCTAAAAATTAGGCATCTCGGCGAAGTGGGCCGTAAACAAGGAAAAAATCCACCTACCCGGATTTTGCCCGCAGAGTTATCCACATATTCGGTGGATGTTTAAGTGCTTGAAACGGCCTTCGTTGCATTGCAGCACGGGCAAGGAATCGCGCAACTCGCATATCAGCAGGAATACCACCATTGTGTGAGCAGAACGGGGAACAGGACCGCGTGCCAAAGGGCCACGAGATCATCCACGGATACCTCAAGACGCTGGACTCTTCGCCCGGTGTCTATCGCATGCTGGATGAGCAGAGCCGCGTGCTTTACGTCGGCAAGGCGCGCAATCTCAAGGCGCGGGTGTCGAGCTATGCGCGGCCCACGGGGCATTCGCGGCGGATCGCCCGGATGATCTCGGAAACCGCGTCGATGATGTTCCTCACGACCCGGACCGAGACCGAGGCGCTGCTGCTTGAACAGAACCTGATCAAGCAGCTCAAGCCGAAGTTCAACGTGCTCTTGCGGGACGACAAGAGTTTTCCGAACATCCTGGTGACCGATCATCCCTTTCCGATGATCAAGAAGCATCGCGGCGCGAAGAAAGAGAAAGGCGCCTATTACGGGCCCTTCGCCAGCGCCGGTGCGGTCAACCGCGTGTTGAACCAGCTGCAAAAGGCCTTTCTCCTGCGCAACTGCACCGACAGCATGTTCGAGACGCGCACGCGGCCCTGCCTGCAGTACCAGATCAAGCGCTGCACCGCGCCCTGTGTCGGCAAGATCTCGGAAGAGGACTATGCCCGCAGCGTGAAGGACGCGCAGCGCTATCTCTCGGGCAAGTCGACCGAGGTGCAGGAGCGGCTCAAGACCCAGATGGCCGAGGCCTCGGATGAAATGGAGTTCGAACGCGCCGCTGCCCTGCGCGACCGCATCCGCGCCTTGACGCAGGTGCAGACATCGCAGGGGATCAACCCGCAGACGACGGCCGAGGCGGATGTGATCGCGTTGTTCATGGAGGGCGGGCAGGCCTGCGTGCAGGTGTTCTTTATCCGGGCGAACCAGAACTGGGGCAACAAGGACTACTACCCGCGCGTCGGTGACGAGATCGACCCCGCCGAGGTCATGCAGGCCTTCCTGGGCCAGTTCTACGACCAGAAGGACCCGGCGCGGCTGATCCTGCTGTCGCATGGGATCGAGGACGAGGACCTGATGTCAGAGGCTTTGGGTGACAAGCTGGGCCGAAAGGTCGAGATCGCGGTGCCGCAACGGGGCGAGAAGGCCGAACTGGTGGACGGCGCCCTGCGCAACGCCAAGGAAAGCCTTGGCCGCAAGATGGCCGAGACGGCGACGCAGGCAAAGCTGCTGCGCGGGCTGGCCGAGGCCTTTGACCTGGACGCGCCGCCGCAGCGGGTGGAGGTCTATGACAACAGCCACATCCAGGGCACCAACGCCGTGGGCGCAATGATCGTCGCCGGGCCGGATGGCTACATGAAGAACCAGTACCGCAAGTTCAACATCAAGGGCGATGACCTGGTGCCCGGCGATGACTTCGGGATGATGAAGGAGGTTCTCAAGCGGCGCCTGACGCGGCTGCAGAAAGAGGACCCGGACCGGAACAAGGGGTTGTGGCCCGACCTGATGCTGATCGACGGCGGCGCGGGCCAGATCAGCGCGGTGGCCGAGATCATGGCCGAACGGGGCGTCGATGACCTGCCCTTCGTCGGTGTTGCCAAGGGGATCGACCGGGATGCCGGCAAGGAGGAATTCCACCGCCCCGGCCAGCGCCCCTTTGCCCTGCGCCACAACGATCCCGTTCTCTACTTCGTGCAGCGCCTTCGAGACGAGGCCCACCGCTTTGCCATCGGCACGCACCGCGCGAAACGGGCGAAATCCCAGATGGCCAACCCGCTGGACGAGGTGCCGGGCGTTGGCGCGGCCCGCAAGCGCGCCCTGCTGGCGCATTTCGGCTCTGCCAAGGCGGTCAGCCGCGCCAACCTGGCCGATCTCAAGGCGGTGGACGGCGTGAGCGGGGCGCTTGCGGAACGCATCTACGCCTATTTCAACGAAAAGGCGTGATCCAGTTGGCACGCCTGCGGCGTGACAGGGGAGCTTGCGTGGCCGCAAGCCAGTGAGGGGCGCTGCCCCTCTGTGCTATGCACATTCACCCGGGAGGTATTTTGAGCCCAAAGAAGCCCAAGGCGTGCGACTGGTGTTTCTTTTGGCAAAAAAAATACCTCCGGGGGGATCGGGGGCTGGCCCCCCGTCCTCTCCTCTCAGCCGCGCAGGGTATCGAATGCGGCGCGGAGCGTGTCGGGAATGGGCGTCGGGCGGCCAGCCTCACCGGTCAGGACCTGGGTGAAGAACCCTTCGGCACTGGCCGTTTCCTCGTCGTTGCGAAACAGGCCGACCTCGAAGCGGACCGATGATGTGCCGAGGTGCCCGATGCGCAGCCCGGCATGGATCAGGTCAGGAAAGCCGGTTTCGGAGTGGTAGCGGCAGCCGGTTTCCACTGTCAGCAGGCGGAGCGCCTCAGGTCCGCGGATGTTGATGCCGTTGTCCATCTGCCAGAGGCTGATGCCGGTGTCGAAGAAGGAGAGGTAGGTGGCGTTGTTCATGTGCCCGTATTCGTCGTTGTCCATCCAGCGGGTGGGCAGAGTGCGAAAGGCGCGGTAGTCGGCGCGGGTGCCGGGCGGTGTGCGTGTCATTGTGACCTCAGGATGCGGAAGGCGGTGGACGCGCCCCAGCCCGCGGCGATGGCGATGAAGAGCGACATCAGGCCATAGACGAAGGGCTGTTGCCGGGAGAGGACGTAGAGCCAGCGTTCGAGGCCGACCTTGCGCACCTCGATTTCTGTTTCGTAGGTGTTGATGACCCTGCCGCCACGGGTCAGGAAGATGCGCGTGGGATAGCTGCCCTCGGTCAGGTTGGCGGGCATCGAGATGGCGGTGTCAAAAAGCGTCTGTTCCCGGACCGTTACCGTGTTTTCCAGCAGCTGGTAGGTGCCTTCGCGGGTGCGGATGCGGATCACCGCTTCGGTAAAGCTCTGTGCGTCGGGAACGTCCATCGGGGCACCGACGGAGCGGATGGCGCGGGGGATCGAGACCTTATGGCGGAGGTCTTCGGTTTCCGAGATCACCTGCGCCCAGGGGGCCGAGGTGGCGATGGCGTAAAAGCTGGGGGCGGCATCGACCTCGACCGCGTGGGCATTGACCCAGATGCCAAAGCGGCGGGCCTGGCGCCAGACCGTGACGGGCTGCTGCGGACCGGCCACGGAGACGATGACTTGCAGCGGCTCGGCCTCGATCGGGGTTTCGCGCTTGATCGCGCCGAAGATCAGGATGTCGGAACCGTCGAAATCGGTGGAAATCTGGACGATTTCCTTGCTGAGGCCCAGCACGACCTGTTCCGCCTTTGCGGGCAGGGCGAACGCCAGCAGGATCAGCAGCAGCAGGCGCATCAGTGGCTCCCTGCCGCGGAAAGGACGTAGAGTTCGGACGGGGTCAGCAGCAGGTCGAGCGCGAGCTTGCCGCAGACCAGCAGCACCAGTCCGGCCAGGAGGATGCGCAGCTGTTCGGCCTTCAGCCGCATTCCGATGGCGGTCCCAGCCTGCGCGCCGAGCACGCCGCCGACCAGCAGGACCACCGCCAGCACCACGTCCACCGTGTAGTTGGTGGTGGCATGCATCATCGTGGTAAAGCCGGTGACGAAGATGATCTGGAAAAGCGACGTGCCGATGACGACCTTGGTCGGCATGTTGAGCAGGTAGATCATGGCGGGCACCATGATGAACCCGCCGCCCACGCCCATGATCGCCGCCAGTACCCCGACCGCGAGACCCACCAGCAACGGCGGAATCACCGAGATATAAAGCCCCGAGGTGCGGAAGCGCATCTTGAAGGGCAGGGCGTGCACCCAGTTGTGCTTCTTGCGTTTCGGTGGGGTGCCGCGTCGCGACTTGCGCAGCGCATTGAGGCTTTCGATGAACATCAGGGCGCCGATGATGCCCAGGAAGACGACGTAACAGAGGTTGATCAGCAGATCGACCTGGCCCAGCGATTTCAGGTAGTTGAACAGCACGACCCCCAGCGCAGCCCCTATCAGCCCGCCTATGAGCAGCACCGTCCCCATGCGCAGATCGACGGTCCTTCGTTTCAGATGGGCCATCAGACCGGAAACCGAAGAAGCGACGATCTGGTTGGCGCCGGTGGCCACGGCCACGGCGGGGGGCACTCCGATAAAGAACAGCAGCGGCGTCATTAGAAAGCCGCCGCCGACGCCGAACATGCCCGACAGGACGCCCACCAGCCCGCCAAGGCCGAGAAGGACGAAGACGTTGACCGAAACCTCGGCAATGGGGAGGTAGACCTGCATGAGCAAAGTTAGTCCCATGTCGTGGGATTATGCAAGCGCAGCACGGGGGCCGCGCCGGGGGGCTGGCGGGGCCTATCTCTCCTTGACGTAGGGCTCTCCGCCGGCGCGCGGGGGAATGGCCTTGCCGACGAACCCCGCAAGGATCACGACGGTCAGGATGTAGGGCAGGGCGTCCATGACCTGTACCGGCACGGTAAAGGCGCCCAGGTCGATGTTCTGGAAGCGCAGCGCCACCGCCTGCAGGAAGCCGAAGAGCAGGCAGGCGCCAAGCGCGTACCAGGGGCGCCATTTCGAGAAGATCAGCGCGGCCAGCGCGATATAGCCGCGCCCTGCCGTCATCTCCTTGCCGAAGAAAGGCTGCAGCCCGGTGGCCATGTAGGCGCCCGCGATGCCGCAGAGAATTCCGCAGATCGCGACGGCGGCGAAGCGCAGCCCTACGACGGAGACACCGGCGGTGTCCACCGCCTCGGGCGCCTCGCCCACGGCCCGCAGGCGCAGGCCAAAGCGGGTGCGGAACAGCACCCACCATGTGGCGGGCACCAGCGCGAAGGCCAGGTAGACAAGCGGTGCGTGCCCGGACAGGAGGTCGGAATAGATCGGACCCAGGACGGGCACGTCGCGCAAACTGTCGGCAAAGGGCAGGTGCCATTCCGACAGACGCGCGCCATCGGTCAGGGTGGGCGTCTTGCCGCCCTGCCGGAACCAGTTTTGTGAGATCAGCACCGTCAGGCCGGAGGCGAGGAAATTCAGCGCCACACCGGAGATCAGCTGGTTGCCGCGGAAGGTGATCGAGGCCAGTCCGTGAATGGCCGAGAGCGTCAACGAGGCGGCGATGCCCGCCAGCAGCCCGATCCAGACGTTCCCCGAACTGTAGGCCACCGCCGCCGAGAAGAAGGCGGCGATCAGCATCTTGCCCTCAAGCCCGATGTCGAAGATGCCCGCGCGTTCCGAGAACAGCCCGGCCAGACAGGCCAGCAGCAGTGGGGTCGACAGGCGGATGGTCGATTCAAGGACCGGGATGAGCGTGGCAAGATCCATGTGCGGTGTCAGCCTCTTGGTTCGAGGAAGTGCGGATGAGCGGGGCGCCTGGTCATGGTCGTGCCAGCGCCAGACGTAGGGCGGCGAAACAGAAGAACGCCCCGAGCGCCCCGTCGATGGCACGCCGGGCGCGCAGGTAGAGCGCGACCATCGGGCGGGTCGAGAAGGTCAGCGCGTAGAACGCATGGATCAGGGCCGAGTTCAGGGCGGCGCCAAGCACGAAGAGCGCCGCGACAGGCCAGGGGGCGGTGCCATCGAGCGCCAGCGTGACGATGGACAGGTAGGCGAGAATGGCTTTGGGATTGCTCACCTGTAGCAATAGGCCCCGCCGGTAGAGCCCGGCGGGGCTGCCGCTGAGCATGGTCACGGGCGGGGCTGCGCCCGGGGTGGTGGCAGAGCGCAGGGACTTGTACCCGAGCCAGGCCAGGTAGCCCGCGCCCAGGATCTTGATCAGGGTCACGGCATGGGCCCATGTCAGGATCAATGCGCCAAGGCCCGCGATGGCGCCCGAGGCCATGAGGATCGAGCCGGTCACGATCCCCGCGCTCATGGCAAGTGCCTGCCGTCGGCCAGTGCCCATCGCGGTGCCGATCACCGCAAGCACGTTGGCCCCCGGAGAGGCCAATGCCAGCGCGTGCACGCCCCAGGCGAGCAACAGGGAGGGCAGGTAGTCGGCCAGCATCAGGCCTTGCCCTTGCGAAGGGCCAGGAACAGTTTTTCCAGAGGCATCCGCACCATGTTGTCCAGCGCTCCGGTAAAGAGGATCACCAGCGCCTGGATCACGGTAATCAGCTGCTGCGGGATGCCGGTCCAGAAGGCCAGCTCAAGCCCGCCCTGGTAGAGAAAGCCAAACAGCAGTGCCGCCATGAAGATGCCGAAGGGGTGCGAACGCCCCATGAGCGCCACGGCGATGCCGATGAAACCCGCGCCTTCGGAGGCGTTCAGAACCAGCCGTTCGGCCTCTCCCATCGTGGCGTTCAGTGCCATCATGCCCGCAAGCCCGCCCGAGATGAGCATGGCAATGACGGTGATGCGGACCGGCGAGATGCCTGCGTAGCGTGCCGCGCTTTCGGAATGGCCGAAGGCGCGGATCTGATAGCCCAGCCGCGTACGCCAGATCAGCAGCCAGACGGCGAAACAGGCCAGAACGGCCAGGAAGAAGGAGACGTTGACCGGAGCCGAGCGGAACAGGACCGTGTCGGCGGTCGAAAACATCTCTTGGAAGGTGGGCAGGTGGGTCGGTTCGGGGAACGGGCCAGAGGCCGGTTCCATCGCGCCGCGCGGGCGCAGCATGTTCACGAGGACATAGTTCAGCACCGCCGCGGCGATGAAGTTGAACATGATCGTGGTGATGACGATATGGCTGCCGCGCTTGGCCTGAAGGTAGGCCGGGATCAGCGCCCAGGCGGCGCCAAAGACACCTGCCGCCGCCGTCGCCCCCACCAACGCCAGCGTCCAGTGGGGCCAGGGCACGTAAAGACAGACCAGGGCAACACCCAGCCCGCCCAGCAGCACTTGGCCTTCACCGCCGATGTTGAACATCCGCGCGTGAAAGGCCACCGCGACCGCGAGGCCGGTGAATATGAAATTCGTCGTGTAATACAGCGTGTTGCCGATCCCGCGCGAGGAGGTCAGGCTTTCTTTGACCATGATCGAGAAGGCCTCGACCGGATTGTGCCCGATGGCCAGGATCACCAGCGCCGAGATCAGCGCCGCCAGCAGGATGGAAATCAGGGGCACGAGCACCGCGTCGGCCCAGGCGGGCATCTTATCCATTCTGCGGCTCCTCCGGAAAAAACGGTTTCACGCGACGTTCAGCTGTGGCCATGTCTTTTGGCCTCCCGCTCTTTCTGCGCGTCAAGCTGTTCGTCCACAACGTGGATCAGCGGCTTGTCCTTGTCGGGCATCTGGGTCACGCCGGCCATGAGCAGGCCCAGCTCGGTCTGGTTGGTCTCTGAAGGCAGGCGTTCGCCCATGATCTGCCCGTCGAACATCACCGCGACCCGGTCCGAGAGCGATAGGATCTCGTCCAGTTCGACCGAGACGAGCAGGATTGCCTTGCCCTGGTCGCGCAGGGCGACGATCTGCTGGTGAATGAACTCGATGGCGCCGATATCGACACCGCGGGTGGGCTGGCCTACCAGTAGGATGTCGGGGTTGCGCTCGATTTCGCGCGCCAGGACGATCTTTTGCTGGTTGCCGCCGGAGAAATTACGGGCGGCGAGGTTGGCGTTGGGCGGGCGCACGTCGAACCGTTCGATCTTGCCCTCGGCGTCACGCTTGATGGCGGCATTGTCCATCAGGATCGCATTCTTCTGGTATTTCGGATCGTGGTGATAGCCGAAAGCGACGTTTTCCCAGGCGGTATAGGGCATGATCAGCCCTTCGTGCTGCCGGTCCTCGGGGACATGGCTGATCCCCCGCGCCCGGCGCGACTGGCCGTCCGAATAGCGTCCGGTGAGATCGATCTCTTCGCCGTTGACGCGCACGGTGCCGGTGGCGGTCTTCATCCCGCCCAGCACCTGCAGCAGTTCGGACTGGCCGTTGCCCGACACACCCGCGATGCCCAGGATCTCGCCGGCCTGCACCTTGAGCGAAATGCCCTTGAGCCGTTCGACCCCCGCGCTGTCCGTATGGCGCAGGTTTTCGACCTCCAGCACCGATTTGCCGGGCTTGGCGGGGGTCTTGTCGACCCGCAGCAGGACCTTGCGGCCCACCATCAGCTCTGCCAGTTCCTCGGGTGAGGTTTCGGCGGTCTTGACGGTGGCGGTCATCTCGCCGCGTCGCATGACGCTGACGGTATCGGTGATCTCCATGATTTCGCGCAGCTTGTGCGTGATCAGGATGATCGTCTTGCCTTCGCGCTTCAGTCCTTCGAGGATGCGGAACAGGTGGTCGGCCTCTGCCGGAGTCAGCACCCCGGTGGGTTCGTCAAGGATCAGGATTTCCGCTTCGCGGTACAGCGCCTTGAGGATTTCCACCCGTTGCTGGTGGCCGACCGAAAGATCCTCGATCATCGCGTCGGGATCGACGTTCAGCTCGTATTCCTTGGCGAGGTGCTGCAAGACCCCGCGCGCCTTGGCCAGCGAGGGTTTCAGCAATCCGCCATCCTCGGCGCCCAGGATGACATTCTCCAGGACGGTGAAATTCTGTACCAGCTTGAAATGCTGGAAAACCATGCCGATGCCAGCGGCGATGGCGGCCTGGCTGTCGGGGATCTGGGTCTGTCTGCCGTTGATGAAAATCTCGCCCGAGTCGGCCTTGTAGAACCCGTAGAGGATCGACATCAGCGTCGACTTGCCCGCGCCGTTTTCGCCGATGATGCCGTGGATCGTGCCGGGCATCACGCGGATCGAGATGTCCTTGTTGGCCTGCACGGGGCCGAAGGACTTGGAAATGCCCTTGAGCTCGATGGCGGGGGTGTCGGTCATGTCTGGGCGGCTTTCGCGGACGTAAGGGAGAGGGGCCGCGCTGGCTTGCGGCCCCTCGGGTCAATCATCCGGGCGGCGTGCCCGGGCGATTTCGATCAGAAGTCGAGAGCCGGGCAGCTGTCGTCCTCGGAGTAGTCGTGGACGGTGACTTCGCCCGCGATGATCTGCTCACGCGCTGCATCGACGGCGGCCTTCATCTCTTCCGACACGAGGTCGGCGTTGTTGTCGTCCAGTGCATAGCCGACACCGTTGCTGTCCAGGCCCAGGGCGATCACGCCGGTTTGCAGGTCGGCACCTGCGGTCATCGCGTCGTAGACGGCCACGTCGACGCGTTTCAGCATCGAGGTCAGGACCGAGCCGGGGTGCAGGTAGTTCTGGTTGCTGTCGACGCCGATCGACAGGATGCCTTCGTCTGCGGCGGTCTGCAGCACGCCCAGACCGGTGCCACCGGCGGCGGCATAGATCACGTCCGCGCCCTGGCTGATCTGCGCCTTGGCCAGTTCGGCGCCCTTGACCGGGTCGTTCCATGCGGCGGGGGTGGTGCCGGTCATGTTGGCGATCACGGTCGCGTCGGGGTTCACCGCCAGCACACCCTGCGCATAGCCGCAGGCAAACTTGCGGATCAGCGGGATGTCCATGCCGCCGACAAAGCCGACGGTGTCGGATTCGGAGGCCATCGCCGCCATCATGCCGACCAGGTAGCTGCCCTGGTGTTCTGCGAAGAGGATCGACAGGACGTTCGGGTGCGCCTCGGGGTCGACGTAGCCGTCGATGGTCACGAACTTGGTGTCCGGGTAGTCGGGTGCCACGGCAGCGATCTGCGAGGCGTAGGAAAAGCCGGTGGTCACGACAGGGTTGAAGCCAGCTTCGGCAAAGCGGCGCAGGGCCTGCTCACGCTGGGCTTCGGCCTGGATCTCGATGTCACGATAGCTGCCGCCGGTTTCCTCGGCCCAGCGTTCCGCACCGTTGTAGGCCGCCTCGTTGAAGGATTTGTCGAACTTGCCGCCGAGGTCGTAGATCAGCGCCGGATCGGCCAGCGCGGCGCCGGCGCTCAGCGCCAGTGCTGCGACGGTGCCGAGGGTCTTGGCAAAGAATGTCATGTGAGGCTCCCTGGTGTGACGGAGGCAATGGCCACCCGTTCCGTTTGTGATGGGCCAATCAAAGCCGCAGGGGGCGGGAGGGGTCAACCGGTTTTTGCCGCGCCGCCACAGTGGCGCGGGTGACGTCAGGGCAGTGCGCGCGACATGACCACGGCGTCATCCGGCGGGCCGTCCGGGCGCGGGTAATACCCTCGGCGCAGACCAGTTTTACCGTATCCGTGGCGGGTATAGAAGGCACGCGCCGGGGTGTTGGCGGCGGCTACCTCCAGGAATACCCGGCGGGCACCCCGTTCCAGCGCCTGGGCGTGAAAGGCGTCCAGCGCGCGGCTGGCGGCGCCTTGGCGCTGGTGATCCGGGTCTGCAGCAAGCGCGAGGATTTCCGCCTCGTCCACGATCACGGTGCCAAGGACAAAGGCATGTTCCGTGGCGGCCAGGAGGGTGTGCGGACGGGCGAGCGTTTCGGCGAATTGCGCCGTTGTCCAGGGCTTCATGTGCCGGTAGGCGCGCTTGGCCAGATACGCCAGTGCCTCGGGCGTCATTCCAGGATCACCGGGGGCGCATCGCGCGACGGCGCGGCATCGGCGGGTTTGAGATAGAGCGGCGCGGGGCGCGGCGGGCCGTCCCGCCAGCGCAAGGCGGCAATGCGGGCGATCGCCTCGGCGGGTGCATGGCGGGCGGGCAGGGCCGTTGTGCCCAGCCGTTCGGCCACCTGGGCGGAGGCGGGTCCCACGCAGGTCAGCCCAGGGTCCGCCCATGTGCCGGGCATCTCGGACATGGCGATCAACTGCGCGGGGATCGACGGCGCCATGCCCTGAGACTGGACATAGGCCTGGTCGCGCGGGGCGCTCAGACAGGCGAGCACGGGGCCGGGGGTGTCCAACGCAGTAGCCTCCAGCAGGCTCACGCCGACCGCCGGGATGTTCAGCGACAGGGCCAATCCGCGCGCCGCGGCCACCGACAGGCGGACGCCGGTGAAGTTTCCGGGGCCGATGCCGACGCCGATGGCGGTCAGGTCCTGCCATGTCGCGCCGCCCTGGGCCAGGACCTCTTCGAGCATGGGCATCAGGCGCTCGGCCTGGCCGCGCGCCATGTCCTCATGGGCGGCGGCGACGATGCCGTTGCTGTCCAGCAGTGCCGCGCCGACATGGGCGGAAGACGTGTCGAAACCGAGAATCATGGGAAGGGTTATTGCCGCGTGGCGCGGGGGTTGCAAACCCGCCCTGACGCGGGCCGGAAATGCAAACACCGCGCCGATGGGCGCGGTGGGCAAATGTCACGATCCGGTGTCAGCAGATCAAACGGCGACGGGGCGCACCTCTGTCACCTCGGGGATGTAGTGGCGTAGCAGGTTCTCGATACCCATCTTCAGCGTCAGCGTGGACGAGGGGCAGCCGGCGCAGGCCCCCTGCATGTGCAGGTAGACGACGCCGCGATCGAACCCGTGGAAGGTGATGTCGCCACCATCCTGCGCAACGGCCGGACGCACGCGGCTGTCCAGCAGCTCCTTGATCTGGCCCACGACCTCGGCATCGGCACCGTCGTGGTCGGCGTGACCGCCGGCCTGCGTGGCGCCATCGGCCATGACCGGCTGGCCGGACTGGAAATGCTCCATGATCGCGCCGAGGATCGCCGGCTTCAGGTGGTCCCAGTCGGTTGCATCGGTCTTGGTCACGGTCACGAAATCATTGCCGAAGAACACGCCCGACACACCTTCGACGGCAAACAGCCGTTGTGCCAGCGGCGAGGCGCTTGCGGCCTCGGCCGAGGGGAAGTCGGCAGTGCCCATGTCCAGCACGGTATGACCGGGCAGGAACTTGAGCGTGGCGGGGTTCGGCGTCGATTCGGTCTGAATGAACATCTGGGATCACCCTTTTCTGGTTGACCCCTATATGCGCCTCCATGCGCCGATCGTCAAGGATTGGAACCATTCTAAAGTGGGCTTGGCCCGGAATCAGGTGATGGCTTCCAGCCGTTCCTTCGACAGGTCTCCCGGCACGATCGTGACGGGAACCGGCAAGGCGCCGGAGTTTCGGGTCATGTGGCTGACCAGCGGGCCGGGGCCCTTCTTGTCCGCGGCCGCGCCCAGCACCAGCAGGCCGATTTCAGGATCGTCGTGGACCTGCGCGATGATTTCCGTCGTCGGGTCGCCTTCGCGGATCACCAGTTCGGGGTCGACGCCCTGCTTGTCGCGCATCCACTTGGCGAAGACCTCGAAATGCGCGTGGATACGTTCACGGGCCTCTTCGCGCATGATGTCGCCAACGCCGATCCAGTGATTGAACTCGTCCGGGGGGATGACGGACAGGATCGCGACACCGCCTCCCGACTTGGCGGCGCGCATGGCCGCGAAACGCATCGCGTTCAGGCACTCGCGGCTGTCATCTAGGACGACGAGGAATTTGCGCATGAGGACTCTCCTGGAGGCGGATCGTGGCAGAGGGGTGGGCCTCTGTCCAGCGCCGTCAGTGCAGGGGATCGGCCGACAGCAGGTCCGGCGCGAGCGTGTCGATCCGGTCGAACCCGGCCTTTTCTAGGTGAAAGACGGCGATCTGCGGAAAGTTGTCGAGCGCAAAAAGCCCGCTGTCGCCGGGCATCCGGTCCGTCAGGGCCGTCAGGATCATGCGCAGGATGTCCCTGTCGATTTGGCCTGTCCCGATCCTGGGCGCAAGGTTCAGATCGGTTTCCGCAAAGCGCAGGTGCAGATCGTCCGAGACGGTGACCTCGCAAGGCACCTCTGCCACGCGCGACAGTTCGGCGACGGCTTCGGCGTAATCCTGCAGGCTGTCAAAGCCATCGGTCTGCAGCAGGCAGGCGCGGGGGCAGAAAGGAGGGTGCGGTGGGCGGTCGACCGGGATCGAATAGGTCAGCAAGAGCAGCCGCCAGGGGTCGCCGCGATAGGTTTCCTCGGGGCCGAAGTCGATAATGTCGGCACGGGTCACACCTGGGGACAGATGCAGCCCCGCGCGGGCCAGCTCGGCGATCTGTTCGTCCAGAGACGGCCCCTCGGGCGGAGGGGCTGCTGGCAGGCGTTGCGGCGAGGGGCGGTTGGCGCGGTGGATCGCAGCAATGGCAGCCGCGAACAGCCCTAGCACGACAAGGATGACGACGAGTTTCAGACCCATCTGCGCAGGCCTGCCCGATCAGGCGCTGAGCGCCCAGTCCCAGTAAAGCTCGCGCACACGCCGCGTGACCGGGCCGATCTGGTAGGACTTGTCCTCAAACCCGGTCACGGGTGTCACCTTGTTCATGTTGCCGGACATGAAGACCTCGTCCGCCTGTTCGAAGTCCTCGAAGGTCAGCACAGCTTCCTGCACCTCGATCCCGTCGGCGCGCAGGTTGGCCATGTGGCGGGCGCGGGTGATCCCGGACAGGAAGGTGCCGTTGGGAATCGGCGTCAGCACCACGCCGTCACGCACCATGAAGATGTTGGCCGTGGCGGTTTCGGCCACGTTGCCCATGACATCCGTCACCAGCGCGTTGGCAAAGCCTCGCCCGCGGACCTCTGCCAGCATCCGGGCGTTGTTGGGGTAAAGGCAGCCGGCCTTGGCATTGACGACAGAGCTTTCCATCACCGGGCGGCGAAACCGCGTGCGTCCCAGCGTGGCGGTCGCGCTGTCCGGGGCCATTGGGATTTCCTCGAGGCAAAGCGCGAAGCCGGTCTCATCCTGTTGCGGGACGATCGCGGTGACGTCGCCGTGGATGCCCCAGTACATGGGGCGGATATAGACGGCTGTGCCCGGTTCGTAGGCTTTCAAACCTTCCTCGACGATGGCCACCATGTCCTCTGTCGTGACGGTGGGGCGCAGCATCATGGCCTCTGCCGATCGGTTGACCCGCGCACAATGGGCGTCGAGGTCGGGCGTGACGCCCTGCGCATAGCGCGCGCCATCGAAGACGGACGACCCCAGCCAGGCGCCGTGATCCGCGGCGCGCATCACCATCGCGTCGCCCTCGTGCCAGGTGCCATTGAAATAGGTGCGGATATTCGTGCCGGTTGCCATGTCAGTCTCCTTCGAGTTGGCGAGAAGCTAGGCGCGGCGGCGGAGAAGGTCCAGAGGGGGCGGGCCGCGTTCCGTGACGGCGCCGGGCGTCCGCGCCGGTTGAAGTCGTCGAAAAACCAGGGGGTTACGGTTCGTATGCCGCGTGCGCACGTGAAACCCGCATGGCAGGGGGATAGTGCAGATGGTCACTATGGCGGCGTATGGATGCTGAAAACGGCATATCTTGGCGTTTTCAGGAGCGCCGGCAGGCCAGTTCCGTTGCCCGGGTGCCGGCGGATCACGCCGCGTCGCCCATCGGAAACCCGGGAGGCGTAAAAATGCCTTCGAAGGTCGGGATTGATAGGCGCGGGTCTTCGGTGTCATGCTTTAACATGGCCCAAACGACGGGAGACGCGCATGTCCGAGACGATCCGATTCACGCTCGACGGCCAGGAGGTCGAGGCGGAAAAAGGCATGACGATCTGGGAAGTGGCCAATGGCCG
>NZ_JARAMO010000048.1:0-68159 GCF_028807275.1 Mameliella sp. AT18 | reverse complement strand
TCTTTGGTTTGCAAAATACCTCGGGGGAGGTGACCGAAGGGAGCCGGGGGCAGAGCCCCCATTGCCCGGTTTCAGCCATTTCCGTCTCCGGTGAAACGCGCCGCATCCGCCGCCGCACGCCGGATCGCGTTGGATTTGTGCACCGTCTCCTGGTACTCTGCCTCGGGATCGCTGTCATAGACCACGCCGCCGCCGGCCTGGATGTAGAGCTTGCGGTCCTTCACCAGCGCGGTGCGCAGGGCGATGCACATGTCCATGTCGCCGCCGGCGCTGAAATAGCCGACACCACCGCCGTAGACGCCACGCTTTTCCGGTTCCAGTTCGTCGATGATCTCCATCGCGCGGACCTTTGGCGCTCCGCTGACGGTGCCCGCCGGAAGTCCGGCCAGCAGGGCCGACAAAGCGTCCTGGTCCTCGGAGAGTTCACCGACCACGTTGGACACGATGTGCATGACGTGGCTGTAGCGTTCGATGATGAATTTCTCTGTCGGTCGGACGGTTCCGATCTTGGACACCTTGCCGGTGTCGTTGCGCCCGAGGTCCAGCAGCATCAGGTGTTCGGCCAGTTCCTTCTGGTCGGCCAGCAGATCCTCCTCCAGCGCCTTGTCCTCTGCCGGGGTCGCGCCACGGGGGCGGGTGCCCGCGATGGGACGGATTGTCACCTCTTTGCCGAAGACCCGAACGAGGATCTCGGGCGAGGCGCCGATCACCTGGAAGCCGCCGAAGTTGAAGTAGAACATGAAGGGCGACGGGTTGGTGCGTCTCAGCGAGCGATAAAGCGCAAACGGCGGCAGGGGGAAATCCTGCGTCCAGCGCTGCGAGGGCACCACCTGAAAGATGTCGCCCGCCTTGATGTACTCCTTGGCCTTCTCGACCGCTGACAGATAGGCGTCATGGGCAAAGTTGGAGACCGGTTCGCCCAGCTCTGCCGCGTCGCCCAGGTCGCGGCTGGCCTGCGGCAGAGCACGTTCCAGGTCGCGCACCGCGTCCATCACCCGTTCGGCGGCCTGCGCATAGGCGGCGCGGGCCGACAGCCCGTCCTGCACCCAGGCAGGAGAGACCACCGTCACCTCGCCCTTGACGCCGTCCAGCACGGCCACGACGGAGGGCCGCATCAGCAGCGCGTCGGGCAGGCCCAGCGGATCTGGGTTCACGTCCGGCAGGTGTTCCACCAGGCGGATCATGTCGTAGCCTAGGTAGCCGAACAGCCCGGCGGCCGCCTGCGGCAGGTCGTCCGGAAGGTCGATCCGGCTCTCGGCCAGCAGCGCGCGCAGCGCCGTTAGCGGGTCGTCCTGCTGGGGCTCGAAGGCATCGGGATCAAAGCGCGCCATGCGGTTCAGGCGGCTCTGGTCCCCGTGGCATTGCCAGATCAGGTCCGGCTTCATCCCGATGATCGAATAGCGCCCGCGCACCTCTCCGCCGGTCACGGATTCGAGCATAAAGGCATCGCGTGCCGCGCCGGTCAGTTTCAGCATCAGCGACACCGGTGTGTCGAGATCGGCGGCCAGGCGGGCATAGACCACCTGGTTGCGGCCCGCCTCATAGGCAGCGGCGAAGCCGTCGAAGGAAGGGATAAGCTGTACCATCGTCTCTACTGGAAGTTCGCGTGAACGGCGTTGATCGCCGCCTGGTCCAGGTCCACGCCGGCGCGGTCCTGGATGTCCGAGGCGAGGGCGCGGAACAGGTCCTGTGCCACCGCCTGCGCGGCCTGGTCGCGGAACAGCTGTGCCAGTTGCTTGGCCTGTTCGTCATCGGGGTCAACATCCAGGATCTCGTCCAGCCGGACCACGACGGCCGAGTCGCCGGTGCTGACAGCCCGGACCTGGTTCGGCTCCATGTCAAAGACAGCCTCCAGCACTGCACGCGGCACAGCGCCGAAAGAGGTCCGGGTCAGGGCCTCTTCGGTCTGGGCGGTCAGGTTCAGCCCTTCGAAGGTGACGCCTTCGCCCAGTTGGCCCGCCAGTGCTTCGGCCTGTTTCAACAACGCATCCGCCTTTTGCGCCTCGCGCCAGTCAGCCTCGACCCGCACGCGCACCTCGTCGAAGGGGTAGGGGGCGGGGGGCTCGATCGCGTCCAGACGCAGGGCAAAGACACCACCGTCTCCCAGCGTGGCGATGGCCGGGTAGTCGCCGTCTTTCACCGCCTCTGCCGCGTCGCGGAAGGCAGGGTAGCCCGCGATGCCCTCGTCGTTGTCGCCGGTCCAGCCGATCTGTCCCAGGTCAAGATCGGTGGTTTCCGCCAATTCCTCGAGCGTGAGGCCCGCGGCCAGTTCATCGTCATAGCCTTGTGCCTGCGCGTCGATCACGCGGCGGGCCCGGTCCAGCGCCAGTTCGCCGCGCAGTCCGGGAACCGCATCTTCGAATGAGGTCAGCTGCGCCGGCAGGACGGCGTTGATCCGGAACAGGGCCGGGCCAAGAGGCGTCGGTGCGGGGCCGACGACCTGGCCGACGGAACCGTCGAAGACCGCGTCCGCCGCGTCGCGCAGGTCGGCGCGTGTGACATCGCCCATGTCGGTGTCTTCCAGCGCAAGACCACGTTCATCCACGAGGTCGCCAAAACCGATCTCACCCGAGGTGATGCGGGCCAGGGCGGCCTCTGCGGCGGCAGTGTCGTTGAAGACGAGACGCTCCACGAGACGCCTCTCGGGCAGGTCGAACTCGTCCTTGCGCTCGTCATAGGCGGCGCGCAGGCTGTCCTCGTCCACCTCGACGCTGTCGACCAGCATCTCGGGCGTCACCCAGGCGTAGGTCAGGCGCTTGGTCTCGGGGCGGGTGAACTTGTCGATGTTGTCATCGTAGTGCGCGCGCAGGATCTCTTCGGTCGGCGTGGTCACGCCGAGGTCCAGCTGGCTTTCACCGACGACGGCCCAGGTGATGCTGCGGCGTTCGGCTGTATAGCCGATCAGCGTATCGACATAGGCATCGGGCAGGCGGATGCCGGCCAGAACGGCGCTTTGAAGCAGCGAACTGGCGCTTTCGTTGCGCAGCTTTTCCTCGAACTCGCGTTCCTTGAGGCCCGCGTTTTCCAGCGTCAGCTTGTAGGCTTCGCGGTTGAAACTGCCGTCCACGGCCTGAAAGGCGCGGATCTGGCGGAGGTCCTCGGCCAGGCGCGTGTCGCCGATGGACAGGCCCAGCGTGTCGGCCTCGTTCTCCAGCGCGGCGGTGACGACCAGCTGGCTCAGAACCTGCTGCGTCAGGCCCAGGCTTTGCGCCTGCTGGAAGGACAGCGCCTGTCCGCTCTGCTGCTGGATGTTGCGGATCTCGTTCTGCAGCGACCTGAAATAGTCATTGGTCGAGATCTCGGCCTCGCCAACCTTGCCGATCGACCGCACTGTGCCCGAGAAGTTGGTGGCGCCGAAACCGCCCAGGCCCAGCAGCAAGAGCCCCAGCAGACCCCAGACCAGGTACTTTCCCACGCCGCTCTTCTTGTCCGCCATCTCGACCTCCCGCTGTCGGTTTGCCCCTGTCTATGCGGCTCCCCCGGGGGCTGCAAGAGGCCCGTCGACCTGCGCCAGCCTGCGCGCGAACTCGGCGATCCCGGCGCGGTCGGTATTGGCAAAGGCAACCCGGAACTGCCGGTCGCCGCTGGGATCGCCCTCGGGGGTGAACATCGTCGCCGGCAGGATCAGAACGCCCGCCTCGCGCACCAGCCGGGGTGCCAGCGTGGCAGAGCCTTCGGCAAAGGGATGTTCGATATAGGCAAAATATGCGCCGCAGCCCAGAAGCCGCCAGCCGCGCGCGGCCAGCGGTGCAAAATGTTCCTCGATCGCGGCGCGGCGGTCCAGGATCTCCTCGCGCTGTTCGGCCTTCCACTGGTCCAGGTTCTCCAGCCCCCAGAGTGCGGCACGCTGTCCAAGAGAGGGGGCGCAGATCGCCACCGTGTCCTGGAACTTCTCGATCTGGTGCAGCAACTCCGGCTGGCCGATGACCGCGCCGACGCGATGGCCGGTCAGCCGGTAGGCCTTGGAAAAACTGTAGAGCTGTACCAGTGTCCGGTCCCAGTCCGCGCGGGTCAGCAAGGCATGCGGGGCACCCCTGCGCGAGTCGAAATCGCGATAGGTCTCATCGACAATCAGGCGGATACCGGCCTCGGCGCAGAGGTCATGAAACCCCTCCAGCACCTCCGCCGGGTATTCCACGCCGCAGGGATTGTTGGGGCTGACAAGCACGATGGCCCGGGTATGCGGCGTGATCAGTGCGCGCGCGTCCTCCGGGTCGGGGACGAGGGTCGCACCACAGGTCAGGGGCACCGCGTGCACCCCGGTCATGTCCAGCCACATCTTGTGATTGAAGTACCACGGCACGGGCAGGATCACCTCGTCGCCCACGCCGCAAGTGGCTGCGATGGTCGCCGCGAAGGCCTGGTTGCAGCCTGCCGTGATACCGACCTGCGCCGCCTCAACCGTGCCGCCATATTGCCGTGCCCAGTCCGCGGCCAGCGCCTCGCGCAGTGCGGGCAGGCCCAGAACCGGACCGTAGAGGTGGCTGGCCGGGTCTTCCAGCATCTCTGCCATTGCTGCGCGCATTGGCGCGGGCGGCGGATCTGCGGGCGCGGCCTGGCTGAGGTTGATCAGGGGCCGGTCCGCGGGAAAATCCACCCCTTTCAGCCAGCGCTGCGCCTCCGGGATGGGCGGAAAAAAGGTTGCCTCAGTGCGCGTGACCATCGGCTTGCTCCAACCAATCGTTTCTTTGGGTTTGAAAATACCTCGGAAGCGCGAGGGCAGCGCCCTCGCCGGGGGTTTGGGGGCCTGCCCCCAAGAGTGGGAGAGCGCCGTCAGGCGCGCCTTCGGATCACGCCGTCAATCGTCGCCGCGATAGGGTTTGACGTATTGCAGTGCCATGTCCCAGGGGAAGAAGATCCAGGTGTCCTGGCTGACCTCGGTGATGAAGGTATCGACCTGCGGGCGGCCCTGTGGCTTGGCATAGACCGTTGCCACATGCGCCTTGGGGTAAAGGCTGCGCACCAGTTCCAGCGTCTTGCCGCTGTCGACCAGGTCGTCGATGATCAACACGCCTTCGCCTTCACCCACCAGCGCCGCATCCGGGGATTTCAGAACCTGCGCCTCGCGCCGCTGATCGGCCTTGCCGCCGCCCGAGTGATAGCTCTTGACGCTGATCGTATCGACGGTGCGGATGTCCAGTTCACGCGCCACGATCATCGCGGGCGCCATGCCGCCTCGGGTGATTGCCACAACCGCCTTCCAGTAACCATTGTCCGGCCCCTGTCCCTGGAGCCGCCAGGCCAGTGCCCGCGCATCCCGGTGCAGCTGGTCCCAGCTGACGTGGAAGCCTTTTTCGTGTGGCAGGCGGTCGGTCATGGCAATCTCCTCGGCAAGCGCTGTGGACAGAGCCTATACGTCAGCGGCACAGCACGGGGCAAGCGCTCGTTACCGCGACAGCAAGAGCCGCAGCCCCAGCGCCCCCAGCAGGGCCGCCGCGACCCTGTCGATCACCGGCTTGGCCCGCAGGTAGCCGGCGCGGGCAGGCGCGGTCGACAAGAGGGCGGCAAACAGCCCATAGACCGTGACTTCGACAAGGAAATGGTTGGCCACGATCAGCGCCTTGACCCCGAGCCCCATGTCGGCGGGAAAGATCACCACCAGCACGGAGGCCGCGAAAAGCACCGATTTCGGGTTCAGAAGGTTCACCAGCAACCCGCCCAGAAAGGCATTGGCACCGGGCCGTGCGCTGTCGGACACGGTCTTGCGCGCATCGCGCCAAAGGCCCCAGGCAATCCACATGAGATACAGCGCGCCCGCCAATTTCATGGCGCCATAGGCAAAGGGAAAGAGCGAAAAGATCACCTCCAGCCCCAACAGCGCGGCCCCGGTCCAGCAAGCGGCCATCAGGCCAAGGCCAATGCCGGTGGCAAAGCCTGTGCGGAACCCGCCCGCAATCGACTGGCGCAACGCATAAAGCAGCGCAGGCCCCGGCGCGGCCATCGCGGCCAGAAGGGTCAGGTTGAAGGCAAGCAGATGTGTCCAGGTCATGGTGGCGGCTCCTTCGCGGCACGGGATCAGAACGTCAGAGCACGGTGCCGATGTCAAACGAAGAGGCCCCGGCGCGAAGGCCGGGACCGGATTTCGTTGCGATCCTGTTCGTCAGACGGGCAGGGCGCTCAGCCCTTGGTGATGTCCGGCGCGTCGACCGCCTTCATGCCGACGACATGATAGCCCGCGTCGACGTGATGCGTCTCTCCGGTCACGCCCGCGCCCAGGTCGGACAGCAGGTAGAGCGCGGAATTGCCCACGTCCTGGATCGTCACGTTTCGGCGCAGGGGCGAGTTGTACTCGTTCCACTTCATGATGTAGCGGAAATCTCCGATGCCGCTGGCGGCCAGCGTCTTGATCGGCCCGGCGCTGATGGCGTTGACGCGGATGCCGTCCTTGCCCAGGTCCTCGGCCAGGTAACGCACCGACGCCTCCAGCGCGGCCTTGGCCACGCCCATGACATTGTAATGCGGCATGATGCGTTCGGCGCCGTAATAGGTCAGCGTCACGGCGCTGCCGCCCTTGGTCATCATCTTCTCGGCCCGTTGCATCACGCTGGTGAAGCTGTAGACCGAGATGTCCATTGTCATGGTGAAGTTGTCTTTCGACGTGTCGACATACCGACCGCGCAGTTCCGACTTGTCCGAAAAGCCGATCGCGTGAACGATGAAGTCGAGACCGTCCCAGCGCTCTTTCAGCGCGTCGAACAGCCCGTCGATCGAGGCCTCGTCGCTGACGTCGCAGGGCAGAACGATGTCCGAGCCCAGTTGCCCGGCCAGCGGATCGACACGCTTCTTCAGCGCCTCACCCTGGTAGGAAAAGGCCAGATCTGCGCCGGCGTCGGCGCAGGCCTTGGCGATGCCCCAGGCAATGGATTTGTCATTGGCCAGGCCCATGATCAGACCGCGTTTTCCCGCCATCAACTGGTTTGACATGAGCGCCCTTTCCGCCAGATCGTCGATGGAGCGACCTTTAGGCGATCGGTCCGGGACCATCAAGCCTGCCGTGTGTCCAAAACAGGGCTTGCATCCGGCGCGACACAGGTCACATTCCCGGCGCGTCCGGCCCGAAACGGACAGAAGGAGACCATGATGATGAGCGACCGCAGCGGGATTTTCGCAGGCGACGACCCTTTTCAGATCGCCCGCAACTGGCTGGCAGAGGCCGAGGCCAAGGAGATCAACGATCCCAACGCCATCGCGCTGTCGACTGTCGATGCCGATGGTCTGCCCAATGCGCGCATGGTCCTGCTCAAGGAGATCGAGGCGGATGCCTTCGTCTTCTATACCAACTACGAAAGCGCCAAGGCCGGCGAGATCGACCAGGCGGGCAAAGCGGCCTTCGTCATGCACTGGAAATCCCTGCGCCGCCAGGTCCGTGTCCGTGGCCTTGTCGAAAAGGAAGAGGGGCCGCAGGCGGATGAGTATTATGCCTCGCGCTCGATCAAGAGCCGCCTTGGCGCCTGGGCCAGCCGTCAGAGCCGCCCGCTGGACAGTCGCACGGCGCTGATGGCCGAGGTGGCCCGCGTCACGGCCCGGCATGGCGCCAACCCGCCGCGCCCGCCGTTCTGGGGCGGTTACCGGATTCGGCCCGTGGAGATCGAATTCTGGGCAGATGGCGCATTTCGCCTCCACGACAGGTTTCGTTGGGCGCGAAAGGATATGTCCGCCCCTTGGACTGTTGACCGTCTCAACCCGTGAAGCATACTGAAAACAGGTAGAAAAACAGGCCTGTACACTAGGTTTTCAAGGGGCGCCGTTAGCCTATCTGACACAAAAAAGGTCATTTCCCCGGGCTTGCGCTGTCCGCGGGCTTTGTTTCAAGAGGTCGGATGGGGATAAGATGGTACAATCGGGAACGACGTTGACACGAGAGGACACGGAAAACGAGGCGGTCTCCGGACGGGTGAAATGGTTTGATCCCGTCAAAGGCTTCGGATTTGTCATTTCGGACTCGGGTGGTCCGGATATTTTGTTGCACGCGAATGTCCTGCGGAACTTCGGACAGAGTTCCGTCGCCGATGGTGCGCGCATAGAAATCACGGTCCAACGCACCGACAGGGGTGTTCAGGCGACGCAGGTGCTGAAGGTGGAACCACCGGAGGCCCCGGAAAGCGCGCCGCTTGCGGACTTCGAACAACTCGACCCCGAGGTCATGGCCCAGGCAACGCTGGAACCGGCGCGTGTCAAGTGGTTCGACAAGGCCAAGGGTTTCGGGTTTGCAAATGTCTTCGGAAAACCGGAAGATGTGTTCATTCATATCGAGGTCCTGCGCCGGTCGGGCCTCGCGGATCTGCAACCGGGCGAAGCCCTTGCGATCCGCGTGGTCGAGGGCAAGCGCGGACGCATGGCGATGGAAGTGAACGCATGGGAAAGCGCCTTGTCGCGTTGAGTTTGGTTGCCACGTTGGTTGCGTGGCCGGTCTGGAGCCAGGACGAAGGCTCTGTCATTCTGGAACAGGAAACGGCGCCTCCGCCACCGGCGGCCCAGGCACCCGTGGATGCGGCCCCGGACTCCGCCCCGGTCGAGGACGGCCCGACCCCGGCAGATCCGGTGGCCGAGGTCCCCGTGCCGGATCCCGGTCCGGATGCTCCGGAGGAAAGCGAACCCGTGGCGCGGGTGACGCCCGATCCCGCGGACCCCGCCGAAGAGGCGCGCGAGCCCGAACCGGCGCAGGAACCGTCTGACGAAAAGCCGCCGTTGATCAATCCGATCCTGCCGATCGGCGACGAACCGCTGGCCGATGCCGCGCCCGAACCGACCAAGGTGAGCGACCCCGACAACCGCGTCGGTGAATGCCGCGAGGACACTCTTTATGTGCGCGGCGGTCATGCCCTGGCCCGTTTCAACGTGGACGTGGCAGATACGCCCGACAGCCGGGCGCAGGGGTTGATGAACGTCAAATCCATGCCGGCAAGCAAGGGCATGCTGTTCATCTACCCGGCGCCGCAACCGGTGGCGTTCTGGATGAAGAACACTTTTATCCCGCTCGACATCATTTTTGCCGACAGCCAGGGCGTGGTGGTCCACGTCCATGCGAATGCCAAGCCGCATGACGAAACCTCGATCCCCGGAGGCGAGCAGGTTCAGTTCGTGCTCGAGATCAACGGCGGCTATGCCCGGATGCTGGGGATCAAGGAAGGGGCGCAAATGCGCCACCCGGCGATCCGCCGCGCCGCCTGGCCCTGCTGATCTGTCAAAAGGGCTTTTCAAGCCCGTCTCGTGCGGCTAGACCGCACGGACCGTCGGGGCGTAGCGCAGCCTGGTAGCGCGTCTGTTTTGGGTACAGAAGGTCGTGAGTTCGAATCTCGCCGCCCCGACCACTTTCCTGCAAGAGACTGTTTAGAAACACCTTCTTGAAGGTGTTTCGTAGCGCATACCGCCGCGCCTGAAGCGCATGCGGCATGGAGTGGCCTGATTTTTCGGGACCCTTTGAAACTTTCCGATTCCTGAGACGTGGCTACGAGCACGCGACAAGCGACAGGAGGAAGTTTTCATGGCCCATTTGGCCTCTAATTACGATTCATTCGAAACGTTTCTGGACCAGGCAGATGCCTTCTGGACCGTTGATCTGGGCGCGCTGAACAGTTCCGGTGTGCAGGGCACCGCAGTGCTGGCGATGGTCACCGACGACGATGGTTCGACCTATCTGAACGTCGCGATCTCGGCCACCGGGCTGACACCGTCGCAGACGCACGCACAGCACATCCACGGTCTGTTCGACGAGAACGGCACGCCGATTGATTCCGTGGCGCCGACCATTGCCGACGACTTGGACCGCGACGGCATGGTCGAGGTTCTGGAGGGGGTGAGCAAATACGGCGACGTGATCCTGCCGCTGTCGATGGACGGCATGATGCCGATGGCCGACGCCTCGGGGCGGATCTCGTTCGTCCAGAGTTATGACCTTGGCGACAACAGCAATTTCTTCAGCCCGGTCACGATGACCGACTACTTTGCATCCGACCTGATGCCGCTGGAACTGCGCGAGATCGTGCTGCACGGGGTCGAGATTCCCGATGGCATCGGCACGGGCACGGGCGGTGAGGTCGCCGGTGGTGAGAACGGCTATATCGGCATCCTGCCCGCTGCGGCCGGGAGTATCGAGGTTGCCACCCGCGAAGAGGCGTTTGCCGTCCTGGCAGAGCACCGCGAGACGGCAAGCGACACGGTCGTGCTGACCCCGAATCCCGACATGTTCGACGCGGGACCCGGGGATGACATGGTCGACGGGCTTGCGGGCGACGACACGATCACGGGCGGTGCGGACAATGACTCGCTGATGGGTGGTCTGGGGGCCGACATCCTTGAGGGCAACGGCGGCAACGACATGCTGGATTCGGGCCAGATGGACGTCAACGCCCCGAACGCCGCGGATGCGGGCGCCTCGGGTGGCCTGACGCTGGCCCAATATGACGGTGGCATCGCGGGTGGCGCCGGCAACGACATGATCATGGGCGGCGCCGGCGATGAGATCCTGACCGGCGACGATGACAGCCGCACCGCGGCGGCGACCGGCTCGACCTTTGACGCGATGGCCGACGGCATGGACACGATCCACGGCGGCGCAGGCAACGATGAGATCCACACCGGGTCCTGGTCAGACAGCGACCAGGGACTGCCCAATGCCCAGACCGGGATCATGGCCGACGTGGCCTATGGTGACGGCGGCGACGACATCCTGCGTGGGGCCGGGGGCGACGACATGTTGTTCGGCAACATGGGCGCGGACAACATCGGCGGCGGTGGCGGCGATGATATGATCTATGGCGATGGCATGTTCACCGGCGACATCGAGGGGATCACCGGCCAGATCTATCGCCTGTATGTCACCGCGTTCGATCGCGACCCGGACGGTCCGGGCTTTGAATCCTGGGCGACCGGGATCGGTACGGGATCGTTCAACCTGAGTGCAGCGGCAAACGGCTTCGCCAATTCGCCCGAGTTCAACGACGTCTTCGGTGGCGGCACGAACGAGGATTTCGTCCGCGCGATGTACCAGAACACGCTGGATCGCGGGGCCGATCCCGGTGGCCTGGCGCATTGGGTCGGCAAGCTGGATGCCGGTGCGTCCCGGGCCGAGGTCCTGCTGGGTTTCTCGGAAAGCCCCGAGATGCAGATGCGCAGTGCCTCGGACATGCAAGACTGGATCGATGCCCAGGGCACCAACGACGTGATAGCCGGCAACGGGGGCACGAACACCCTGTCGGGTGGCTACCTGTCCGACACCTTCGTCTTTGGCACCGACACGGGCAGCAGCCATATCGTGACCGACCTTGAATCCTGGGACATGCTGGACTTCACGGCCTTCGGCTATGCCGATGCGGATGCGGCCATCGCGCAGATGATGCAGCAGGGCGACGACGTCGTCTTCATGGATCAGGACGTGACCGTCACGCTGGAAGATACGCAGCTGGGTCAGGTCTCGAGCGATATGATCATGGTCTGACCATCGCGCGATCCGAGGATCACAAGCGTCCGGGCTCGCGGTCCGGGCGCTTTTTTATGCCCTCTGCCAAAGAATCGGTCACCACACTAGATGTGGTGGGGCAGGGGCGCTTTTCCCCGAATTGGAGGGTTGTGCGTGTTCGAGGAGCAACATCGGCAAGCCTCCGGCAAGTTAACAAAGATTAACCGTTCGGGCCGCCATTCCTGAAGTTATCCACAAGCATCTGTGCATAAACCGCCGTCTCTCTTTGTATTTCCAAGGTTTGCGCGAAAGCTGAAATTATTAACAGATCCGGGATGAATCGGGAGCCTCATACCGCCCCTAGTGGGGTGCCGTTTGGTCAACACAAAATATATGTAGATATCGTAAAAAAACGCGTTGACGACTCCGGTCCGTCGGGGCCATTTTGTGCAGGCCGGTCGGGACAGCCACTAGATATAGTGGGCGGCGGCAAGGGACAGACAAGCACAACATACACTCACACGAGGCATGGACCTCGGCCCGCGTGGCAACCGCGGGAGGGTGCTTTTGTCCTTTGCCTTACCGACCGGCACGAAAATAACGGGACACTCTTTAAGGGCAGCTGGGATGAAAATCGAACGCAAATTCACCAAGGCCGGTCAGGACGCTTACGCCGAAGTCGACTTTGTCACCACCAAGTCGGAAATCCGTAACCCTGACGGCACCACCGTCTTTGCGCTCGACCAGCTGGAAGTGCCCGCAGGGTGGAGCCAGGTGGCCAGCGACGTCATCGCCCAGAAGTACTTTCGCAAGGCCGGCGTGCCGACCGAGCTGAAGCGCGTCGCCGAAGAGGGCGTGCCCGAATTCCTGTGGCGCTCGGTCCCGGCGTCCAAGGACACGCCCCGCACCGGCGAAACCAGCGCACGCCAGGTCTTTGACCGCCTGGCCGGTGCCTGGACCTACTGGGGCTGGAAGGGTGGATACTTTACCACCGAGGAAGACGCCCAGGCCTATTTCGACGAGATGCGTTTCATGCTGGCCACCCAGATGGCCGCGCCGAACAGCCCGCAGTGGTTCAACACCGGCCTGCACTGGGCCTATGGCATCGACGGTCCCAGCCAGGGCCATTTCTACGTCGATTACAAAACCGGCAAGCTGGTGAAGTCGAAATCGGCTTATGAGCACCCGCAGCCGCACGCCTGCTTTATCCAGTCGGTTCAGGACGACCTGGTGAACGAAGGTGGTATCATGGATCTGTGGGTGCGCGAGGCGCGCCTGTTCAAGTACGGTTCTGGCACCGGCACGAACTTCTCCTCCCTGCGTGCCGAGGGCGAGGCGCTGTCAGGCGGAGGCAAGTCCTCCGGCCTGATGGGGTTCCTCAAGATCGGTGACCGCGCCGCGGGCTCGATCAAATCCGGCGGAACGACCCGTCGAGCAGCGAAGATGGTGATTTGCGACGCCGATCACCCCGACATCGAAGAGTTCATCAACTGGAAAGTGCGCGAGGAGCAGAAGGTGGCGTCCATCGTCGCCGGCTCGAAGATGCATGAAAAGATGCTGAACGGGATCTTCGACGCGATCCGCGCGTGGGACGGGGCAGAGGCCGACGCATATGATCCCAAGAGCAACGAGACCCTGAAGGCGGCCATCCGTGCGGCCAAGGGCGCCATGATCCCCGAGACCTACATCAAGCGCGTGCTCGACTACGCACGCCAGGGCTATGCCTCGATCGAGTTCCCGACCTATGACACGGATTGGGACTCCGAAGCCTATGCCTCGGTCTCGGGCCAGAATTCCAACAACTCGATCCGCGTCACCGATGCCTTCCTCAAGGCGGTCAAGGATGACACCGACTGGGAACTGATCCGCCGCACCGACGGCAAGGTCGCCAAGACCGTCAAGGCGCGCGACCTCTGGGAACAGGTCGGCCACGCTGCCTGGGCCTGTGCCGATCCGGGCATCCAGTTCCACGACACCGTCAACGCCTGGCACACCTGCCCCGAAGATGGCGCAATCCGTGGCTCGAACCCCTGTTCCGAGTACATGTTCCTCGACGATACGGCCTGCAACCTGGCTTCGATGAACCTGCTGACCTTCCTCAAGGACGGCCGTTTCGACGCCGAAAGCTATATCCACGCGACGCGCCTCTGGACGCTGACGCTGGAAATCTCCGTCCTGATGGCACAGTTCCCTTCGAAGGAAATCGCACAGCTGTCGTATGACTTCCGGACGCTGGGCCTGGGCTATGCCAACATCGGCGGTCTGCTGATGAACATGGGGTACGGCTACGACTCGGACGAGGGCCGCGCACTCTGCGGGGCGCTGACCGCCATCATGACCGGCACGTCCTACGCAACCTCGGCGGAAATCGCCGGTGAGCTGGGGGCCTTCCCGGGCTATGCCCGCAACCGCGATCACATGCTGCGCGTCATCAAGAACCACCGCAACGCCGCCTACGGCGCCTCGGAAGGCTATGACAACCTGGCGGTGAAGCCGGTCCCGCTGGACCTGGTGAATTGCCCGGACGAGGCGCTTGTGCACCTGGCCATGTCGGCCTGGGACGAGGCCTTTAGCCTTGGCGAGAAGCACGGCTATCGGAACGCGCAGGTCTCGGTCATCGCGCCGACCGGCACCATCGGCCTGGTCATGGACTGCGACACCACCGGCATCGAACCCGACTTTGCCCTGGTGAAGTTCAAGAAGCTCGCCGGTGGCGGCTACTTCAAGATCATCAACCGCTCGGTGCCTGGTGCGCTGGACAACCTCGGCTATACCTCCAGCCAGATCGAAGAGATCATCTCTTACGCTGTGGGCCACCAGACGCTGGGCAATGCGCCCGGCATCAACCACACCGCGCTGGTCGGCCACGGGTTCGGCCCGGCACAGATCGAGAAGGTGGAAAGTGCGCTGGCCTCGGCCTTCGACATCCGCTTCGTCTTCAACCAGTGGACGCTGGGCGAGGAGTTCTGCCGCGACGTGCTGGGCATCCCGGCGGAAAAACTGGTCGATCCCAGCTTTGACCTGCTGCGTCACCTGGGCTTCTCCAAGGCCGACATCGACGCGGCGAACGACCACGTTTGCGGGACCATGACCCTGGAAGGGGCGCCGCATCTGAAAGAGGAACACCTCAAGGTCTTCGACTGCGCCAACCCCTGCGGCAAGAAGGGCAAGCGCTTCCTCTCGGTCGACAGCCACATCACCATGATGGCCGCGGCGCAAAGCTTCATCTCCGGCGCGATCTCGAAGACGATCAACATGCCCAACGATGCGACCATCGAGGACTGCCAGAAGGCCTATGAACTCAGCTGGTCGCTGGGGGTGAAGGCCAACGCGCTCTACCGTGACGGTTCGAAACTGTCGCAGCCGCTGGCGGCCGCGCTGGTCGAGGACGACGACGAGGCTGCCGAGATCCTGGAAAGCGGATCGCAGCACGAAAAGGCGCAGGTTCTGGCCGAGAAGATCGTCGAAAAGGTCGTGATCAAGGAAGTGGCCCGCGCCGGCCGCACCAAGATGCCGGAACGCCGCAAGGGTTATACCCAAAAGGCCATCGTCGGCGGGCACAAGGTCTACCTGCGCACCGGTGAATACGAGGACGGCAACCTTGGCGAGATCTTCATCGACATGCACAAGGAAGGCGCCGGCTTCCGTGCGATGATGAACAACTTCGCCATCGCCGTTTCGGTCGGCCTGCAATACGGTGTGCCGCTGGAGGAATTCGTCGATGCCTTCACCTTCACCAAGTTCGAACCGGCGGGCATGGTGCAGGGCAACGATTCGATCAAGAACGCGACCTCGATCCTCGATTACATCTTCCGCGAACTGGCCGTGTCCTACCTGGACCGCACCGACCTGGCCCATGTCAAACCCGAGGGCGCCAGCTTTGACGACCTTGGCCGGGGCGAGGAAGAGGGCGTGTCGAACGTCAAGGAACTGTCGGAAACCGCAGCCAGCCGCAGCCTGGAAGTGCTGAAGCAGATCAGCTCGACCGGCTACCTGCGCAAGCGTCTGCCGCAGGAGCTGATTGTCCTGCAAGGCGGTCAGGCGACTGTGGCGCTGGAAGCGGGCACCGACCCCGACCAGGTGCTGCGCAGCCTTGTGCCCGCCACGGCGGCAGGGCCGAAGTCCGGCGGCTCTGCCTCCTCGGCGATGGCCATGACGGCGGTCACCAAGGCCAAGATGCAGGGCTACGAAGGCGAAGCCTGCGGCGAATGCGGCAACTACACGCTGGTGCGCAACGGCACCTGCATGAAGTGCAACACCTGCGGCGCGACGAGCGGCTGCAGCTGAGGAGCAGAACGATGGCGTCCTTCCGGATGGACTGCGTGCTCGAATGGGATGGCATTCTCAGCGATCCCATGACCCTCACGGTCAACGTGATCCCGGACGGACCGGATCACCGCGGCGCCGGGTCCTTTGCGATGCCGACGCGGTTCATCGGGACGGCAATGCGCAGCGAGGCGCCCCTGAGGGCCATCGCGCATGACGGCCGCGGGTTCGACCTGACGGTCCACCGCTTCGACATGACCACGGGCATCGCCTATTTCCGGACGCTTGGCGCCCTGCCGGTCGAGGATCGGCGGAGCGCCTGAAGAGACACCCCTGGGGGGGTGATGCGGGGACACGTTGCCAGTGACCCCGCGTGGTTAGGGTGGTCAGGGAGTCCCGTCCCGCCATCCGTTCCAGGGGCCGGTGCGCTGGCCCCAGACGCTGACAAGGCCGCAGGCAGAAAAGACACGGGCGGTGAATCAGATGAGCCTTGTACGCGAAACTCGGGGCGTCCCTTCCCCAAAGGGACGCCCCCTTTCCTTTCCCTGAAAACGGCGCGGCAGGTTCCCGCCAATGGCCCCGAAACGTGTCCCTCGGCGGTGTCACGCCGGAATGGGCAGGCGCGGTTTGCGGGGTCCCGCCCGTGCTTTCGCACAGGCCGAGGTCCGCCTGTGCGAAGCAGCGTTTCCGGCAGTCCGCCGCGCGTTTTCGCCGTCCTGACCGCAGGCCCTCGCAGCGGCGAAAAATGCGCCCCATGTTTGGCTCACTTCCAACCAACCACTCATGGAGGAAAGACAATGAAAACGCAGATCCTGACCGGCGCCGTCCTGGCCCTGTTCACCCTTCCCGCCTTTGCGCAGGACATGGAGGGCGACATGGCGCTCGACACCGACGGTGACGGCATGGTGTCGCTGGAAGAGGTGCAGGTCATGTACCCGGACGTCTCGCAGGACGACTATACTCAGGCGGATGCCGATGGCGATGGTCTGCTGAGCGCCGAAGAGCTGGACACGGCCCGCGCCGACGGGCTGATCCCGGCGGACGACGCCTAAACGGTGTGACACATGCCCCTGTCCCCGGGGCATGACATCGGCGCGCGGCGGCCCCTGGTCGCCGCGCGTTTTTCGTTGCAGGTCAGCGGGTCAGCGGAATTCGATCCGGCAGTTCACCAGTTCGCCAAAGACCGTCCGCTGGCAGACCCGCACGCGCTGGCCCTGTGGTTCCGGTGCGGGCGCCGCAGCCGAGGCCGGCGGGTTGAAGACCGGGGCAGGGGCGTTGCGCAGGCGCTCCTGCTCTTCTTCCTCGCGCCGCTGTTCTTCGGCGAAGACGGCATAGAGCGAGTCGCTCTGACGGTTCAGCATGTCCAGCTGCGCACCATCGAGGAAACCGGTCGGCTCCAGCCCGTTGTTGCGCTGCCATTCGCGCAACGCGTCCCGGGTGCCGGGGCCAAAGATACCGTCCGCGCCACGGGTGTCGAACCCCAGCAGCGTCAGGCGGTTCTGAACTTCTTGCCGGTCGTCGAACAGCAGGCCAAGCGCGGCTTCGGTGCCCAGCGTGGTTGCCGGCAGGTTGCGCACGGGTGACACGATGATCGAGGAACTGGCGTCGGGGGCCGTCATCTTGCGCGCGTCGGCAAGGGTCTGGTTCTCGGGGATCAGTTTCCAGAAATCGCGGAAGGGTACGCCAGTCCAGTCCTGTGGCAGCAGCGCCTTGTGCACCTGGAACAGCGTCGGATTGCCGCCCGAAGTCCAGTCGGGGCTGGTGCGCAGGCGCAGGGCGGCGGCGGTTTGCCCTTCGGCGGGCGGGGCCGTGTTCAGCTCGACCTGGCAGCCCAGCCAGGACGGCACGCCGTCAATGATCGCCTCGACGACGTATGTGGCCTTGCGATGTGCCGTCGCGCCCTGCTCGCGCAGCACGCGATGGTCGTAGACGGATCGCCCCGGGCTGGTCCGATCCGGGTCGAAATCCGGGTTGGTCTGAATGCAGGAGCGCGTGACCATCGTGTCGCTCAGGCTGCTTGGGGCTTCGAACCCTTCGAGTTGCAGGCCCAGGGCGCGGGCCTGGTCGACCCGGTCGACCACCAGCATGTCGCTGTCTGTCAGCGCCAGCACCTGCGCGGCGAAATCGGCGGGCATGTTCAGCTGGTCGAGGCGCGCGGTCAGTTCGCTGGCCGCGCGAAGGGCAGAGCCGTAGACCGCAGACATATCCTGCGCCGCATAGTCCTGTTCCGCCAGCGCATGTGCCGGGCTGCCAAAGGCCAGCGTGGCGTTCAGATGCATCCGCTTGTTCGGCACCGGCCCCGCGTCGCGCGTCAGGCGGCTGCCCCCCAGCAAGACCAGCGCGCAGGCGTTCAGACATTCCGCCCCGTCATCGACAGCGGTGGGAATGCCGCGCTCATGCAGGAAATCGGCGATCTTCAGGCTTTCTCCGAAGGACCCGCCGGAACTGTCGAGGCAGAGCGGACGCTCTCCGTTGCCAAAGCTGCGCAGGTCCATCGCGCGGATCTTGTCGAGGTCGCCTGGCAGGATCTCACCCGAGAGCGTGGCGGCGCAATTGAAATGGGTGCCGCTCTGCGAGGTGATTTCGCCCGCCTGTCCGGCGTTGGGCCCAAGGGCAGCGCAGGCAAGAAGCGCGGGCAGGAGGGAACGGGAAAGAAGAGCAGATTTCATAAGGGTCTCCGGAACCTGTCGCGTGGCAGCACACCAAGACATAGCCCCTTGGGGCGGTTTTTTCCAAGCCGACTATGGGTTTGCCGGGGATTGGTGCAGCAGCGGTGCAACCCTTTTGCCACCCGGTCGTGGCCCGGTGGCCGGTTTCGGGTGGGGGCGGCGGTTGAGGTTCAGGCGACAACCGATTGAAATAAAATAATTTTCGAGGAATCTGGCGATGCCGTGGGTCAGGATCGGGCCACGTATCGGTCGCGTCGGTGATTGATCGTCACCATGAGGTTCAGGATCACTGCACCTGTCAGGGACACAGCCACCGTCAACCAGTCAAAGATCGCCAGAGCCAGGACAAATACACAGAGATCAAACCCCAGTTGGACGTTTCCCGCAGGAATGCCGCGCGTATCCTGCAGCCACAGCGCCACGATTCCCACGCCGCCCAGCGTCGCTCCGTGCCGGAACAGCACGATCAGCCCCAGTCCCGCCAGAAGGCCAAAGAGCACGGCGCTGACCAACGGATGGATCGGCTCCAGCCGCAGGACAGTGGGCAGAAATTCTGTTTGCAGCGACAAGAGGCCGACGGCCGCAAAGGTGCGCAGGGTAAAGCGCCATCCCATCTGCCGCACGGCCAGAATGTAGAACGGCAGGTTCAGCACAAAGAAGACGGCGCCAAAGGACCAGCCTGCCGCGTAGCTGACGATCAGCGACAGGCCCGCGATCTGTCCGGTGATCAGCGCGCTGGATGTCAGGAACATGACCGCCAGCGCCATTATGCAGGTGCCCACGACCAGCCCCAGCGCATCTTCCCAAAGGCTGTGACGGTCGGCTGGGGGCTGGGACAGAAGGGTCATGCATGTCCGATGCCCGCCGGCATCGCCTTTGGCAAGTTTGACGGGCGCAGATCCCCCCGCGCCCGCAGCACTTGCTGATCAATCGGGCGTCAGCCCGCCAATGCTTTGTTGAGGTTCTCGTCGATCTTTTCGAGGAAACCCATCGTGGTCAGCCAGCCCTGGTCGGGACCGACCAGCAGCGCCAGGTCCTTGGTCATGTGTCCGGCCTCGACGGTCTCGACGATCACGCGCTCCAAGGTTTCGGCAAAGGCCCGCAGGGCGACGTTCTGGTCGAGCTTGGCGCGGTGCTTCAAACCGCCGGTCCAGGCGTAGATCGAGGCGATCGAGTTGGTCGAGGTCGACTGCCCGGCCTGGTGCTGGCGGTAGTGGCGGGTGACGGTGCCATGCGCCGCCTCTGCCTCGACGATCTTGCCATCGGGCGTCATCAGCTGGCTGGTCATCATGCCAAGGCTGCCAAAGCCCTGGGCCACGGTGTCCGACTGCACGTCGCCGTCGTAGTTCTTGCAGGCCCAGACGAATTTCCCGTTCCATTTCAAGGCACAGGCCACCATGTCGTCGATCAGGCGATGTTCGTACCAGATGCCCTTTTCCTTGAACTTTTCCTCGAACTCGGCCTCGTAGACCTCCTGGAAGAGATCCTTGAACCGGCCGTCATAGGCCTTGAGGATGGTGTTCTTGGTGGACAGGTAGACCGGCCAGCCCAGGTTCAGGCCGTAGTTCAGCGAGGCTCGGGCGAAATCGCGGATCGAGGCGTCCTGGTTGTACATGCCCATGTAGACGCCCGCGTCCGGCGCGTCGTAGACCTCGCGCTCGATCACCTCGCCGTCGGCGCCTTCCCATTTCATGGTCAGCTTGCCGGCGCCGGGGAAATGGAAATCCGTGGCCTTGTACTGGTCGCCGAAGGCATGGCGCCCGACCACGATGGGAGAGGTCCAGCCGGGCACGAGGCGCGGCACGTTGCGGCAGATGATCGGCTGCCGGAACACCACGCCGCCCAGGATGTTTCGGATCGTCCCGTTGGGCGATTTCCACATCTTTTTCAGGCCGAATTCCTCGACGCGCTGTTCGTCCGGGGTGATCGTGGCGCATTTGACGGCCACGCCGACCTCCTTGGTCTTTTCGGCGGCGTCGATGGTGATCTGGTCCTCGGTCCGGTCGCGTTCCTCGATCCCCAGATCGTAGTACAGCAGGTCGAGGTCCAGGTAGGGCAGGATCAGCTTCTGCTTGATGAAATCCCACATGATGCGGGTCATCTCGTCCCCGTCCATCTCGACGATCGGATTGTCGACCTTGATCTTCGTCATCCTACGATTCCCATGCTGGCTGGCGGCAGTTCCCTGCCTCTCTAGCTGATCACCACCCGGGGGACCAATGCCCCGAGGAGACGGATAGGGGATTTCGTCAGGTGAGCTTGGGACGAAACAGGATCGCCGCCCAATCGGGCGGCGATGAGGTGGTGGTGGTGGGGCTCATTCAGCCGGCTGTTGCATCTCTTCACGGCTGGCCATGCGGGACATGATCCAGAGTGCACCGATCAGAAAGACCAGGATCCCGGCGACGACCGGCAGGGGAGTGCCGTCAAAAGCCAGCCCGACCGGTACCGCAAGGATGACAGCCCCGACCGTGCCGAGGGCTCCCATGACAGAGGCGGCCAGCCCGGCGATATGGCCCATCGGTTCCATCCCCAGGGCGTTGAGATTGCCCATCGTCAACCCGACCATGAAGAAGATCGAGGTCTGCCAGAGAACGAAGCAGGCAAAGAGCGCGGTCCCTTCGACGCCGCCAAGCAGGACCAGCGTCATCGCCGCGCTCAGAATGACCTCGACCGTCAGGACGATGGTCACCATCTTGCGCATGCCGACCTTCATCACGAGCGCCGCGTTCAACAGGCTGGCCGAGGCTGAAATGATGGCGATGCCGCCGAACCACAGGGGAAAGCTGCCGGCCCGGTCAAAGAAGGCGTCGTAGATCGGCTGGATGTTCGAGATCATCACCACCAGGGCCCCAAAGCACAGCATCTGGGCGATCATGGACTGCCGGACGACCTGATGGGACACCATCTCACGAAGGGCCTCGCTGAGGGCGCCAAAGCGGAAGGGGCGCCGATCCTCGGGGGCCAGCGTTTCGGGCAGGCGCAGTGCCAGCCAGCCGCTGGACAGCGTGGCAAAGATCGCAAAGGCCCAGAACACCGCGTGCCAGCCGCCGACCCAGATCAGGCCGGCCCCCAGCGTCGGGGCAAGCGCGGGAACGATGGTGAAGATGACCATGACAAAGGACATGATCCGCGCCATCGCCCGTCCCGCATAGAGGTCACGCACGATAGCCAGCGCCACAACGCGCGGCCCGGCAGCGCCCAACCCCTGCATGAAGCGCGCGACCAGCAGCATTTCCAGGCTATGTGCCAACAGGGCTCCGAGGGCCGACAGGATGTAGAGCGCAGCAGTCCCAAGGACCACGGTCTTGCGCCCGAAAGCATCCGAGAGCGGCCCGGTAAAGAAAGTGCCCAATCCCATGCCCAGCATGAAGATCGTGACGATAAGCGGCACCCGGTTCGGATCGTCGGGCGAGAACTGCGCCGTCAGCTCGGGAAAAGCGGGCAGCATGGCGTCGATGGAAAAGGCAATGCTGGCAAAAAGCATCGCAACGATGGCGATGAACTCGCCTCTACTGGGAAGACTTGACATGGAAACCTCGGCACACGGGAAAAAGGGGCCAAAACGCCCTTTCTCGAACATCCAGCTATATCCGAACGGTCACTGATTGAAAGACCAAGTTCGGTGAGCTGGCGCACAGACTGGAGGCCGTTTATGCACCCGGAGCGGGAAACTACGGGTTCCTCGACACCTCTTCGTCGCTGTCAGGCGAGTCATCCCGGTTGGCCGGGTCCGCGTCGCTGCCCAGCCGCGCGATCAGCCATTCGGTGTGTTCCTCGCGTTTGCGCATGGCAAAGACGCCGAACTGCTGGATGGCCACGGCAAAGACCCCCAGTCCCAGCAGGATGAAGACAGTGGTTCCGATCTTGCCCGCAGGTGTTTGCGGCACCAGTTCGCCATAGCCGACCGTCGATAGCGTCACGACCGAGAAGAAATAGGAATCGAGCCAGGACCAGCCCTCGACCAGGCGGAAAAATACCGTCCCGGCCGCGATGATCCCCGCCAGCGTCAGCGCAAGCGTCAGAAAGCGCAGCCGCGTCATGCTTCGGGGGCGGCGCCAGTGCGCAGTTCCTCGATCACCCGGGACCACAACTCGGGCGGCTGCGCGCCGGGGACCGCATGCTGGCCTGCAACGATGAAGGTCGGGACCGAGTTGATGCCCATGCCGCGCGCTGCCGCGTCACGTTCCACGATCTCGCGCCGGTCCTCCTCCGAGGCCAGCAGGCGCAGGACCAGGCTTGCGTCCATGCCGTGGCTGTCGGCAACGTCGGCCAGCACCTCTGCATCGCCGATGTCGCGGCCCTCGACGAAATAGGCCCGGAACAGGCCGGCCACGATGGGCGTCTGCCGCCCCTCGATCCCCGCCCAGTGGATCAGCCGATGGGCATCAATCGTGTTCGGCGTCTTTTCGATCCGGTCCAGGTGCATGGTCACGCCGGCTTTGGCCGCGTGTTCCTCGACCGGTAGATAGGCCTGCACGGCGCCCTCCTGTCCGCCGAACTTGCCTTCGAGGTAGGCGCGCCGGTCCATGCCGGCGGCGGGCATCTCCGGGTTCAGCATGAAAGGCAGCCAGCGGACCTGGAACGGATGGTCCGGGTTCGCCTCCAGTGCGCGGTCAAGGTAGGCCTTGCCGATATAGCACCAGGGGCAGATCGGGTCGGAAAAGATGTCGAGCTGGATCATGATAGCCTCCCTGGGCTCCTGCATACACGGGTTGTCCGGCGGGGGCGATTGCCCTTAGCCGTTCAGAACGTGATCCTTGAGCGCCTTGCGTTGCAGTTTACCGTTCGGATTGCGCGGCAGCGCGTCGATGCGGACAAAGGTGCGCGGGCACTTGTAGCGCGCCAGCCGTTCGGAGGCTGCGGATTTCAGTACCTCTTCGTCCAGCTCTGCCTCGGCGGTGTAGAAGGCGGCGACGATGCGCACGTCTTCCTTGACCGCGATATCCGTGACCGCCAGTTCAATCACCCCCGGCAGGCCGGCCAGCGCCGCCTCGACCTCCAGCGGAGACACGCGATAGCCGCCCGCGTTCATCATGTCGTCGTCGCGGCCCAGGTAGGTGATATGCCCGTCGCCGTCCATCGCGCCCCGGTCGCCGGTCAGATACCAGTCACCGCTGAATTTTTCGGCGGTTGCCTCGGGGGCACCGACATAGCGCAGCATCAGGCCGGGATCGTTGCGGTCGATGGCGATGGTGCCTTCGCTGTCCAGGGGGACCGGTGCGCCGTCATCGCCCAGGATCGCGACCCGGCGGCCCACCTGGGGCCGGCCCAGCGTGCCGGGAAGGGCTGGTCGTCCGGGTGCCGACGAGATGAAGGTGGAACATTCCGACATGCCGTAGGCCTCGTAGATCTCGGTTCCCGTGGCCTCGCGCCAGCGGTCCCGCAGCGCCTCGGACAGTTTCTCACCAGCGGCCAGCGTGTGACGCAGGGCGGGCATCTCGGGCACGGGGAATTTCAGGACCTGGCGAAAGACACCCGGCGCGGCAGCAAAAATCGTCGCCTCGAAGCGTTTCATCAGCAACGCCAGTTGCGCCGGATCGGTGCCCGCCGCCGGGATCAGCGCCGTGGCGCCCCTTGTCCAGGGGTCCATCAACCCGGTGCCCAGCGTGTAGGTCCAGTTGAAGGCCCCCGCGTGCAGCAGCCGGTCCTCGGTGCGGAGGCCATACCAGCCGTCCATCATCATCTGCCGCGCCCAGATCGCGCGGTGGGCATGGCCCACGGCACGGGGCGTGCCGGACGTCCCAGAGGTGTAGATGATATAGGCCAGCCGATCCGGATCCCCCATCTGGTAGTCCGCAGGCGGCAGATCGTGCCAGGCCTCGTAGGTCTCCGGCCCGAGAACCGGCAGATCGGTCTCCGGGCATGGGACGTTTTCGGCGCGAAGAATGGCCTTTGGTGCAAGATGATCGATGATCTTGGTCACTTCCGGCGCGGTCAGCTGCGACGATGTCGGCACCGGCACCACGCCGGCTGCGATCGCACCCAAGTAGGCGATCGGGAAATCCACCGTGTTTCCCAACCGCATCAGCAGGATGTCCCCCGGTTCCAGCCCGGCCTGCAACAGGCCGGTTGCGGTGCCGCGCACGGCAGCGATCAGGCGCCCATAGGACCAGCGCTGTGCGCCCGAGGGTTTGACCACCGACAAGGCTATCTTGTCGGGCGTGGTCTCTCCCGCCGTCAGCACATGCGCGGCCAGGTTAAACGGTGCGGGGCAGGGGGCATAGCGCCCCTCGTCGAAAAGCGAGGCATCCAGGGTCATGGCTCATCGCCTAGACCGCGGCGCGAGGACCTGCAAGAGGGGCGCTTGCACATGGAGGGGGCGGGGCCTATAGCAGGACCCCATGTCGCGAGATCCGAAATCCCTCATCAGCATCGCCCGTGACAGTGGCGAGACACCCCAGGCCGAGCCGCTCGACCTTGGCCAGCGCGTGCGCGAATTGCGCAAGGAGCGGAACTGGACGCTGGAGCAGGCAGCGCGGCAGGCCGGGCTGGCACGGTCCACCCTGTCCAAGATCGAGAACGGGCAGATGTCGCCTACCTACGACGCGCTCAAGAAGCTGGCCGTGGGGCTGGAAATCACCGTGCCGCAGCTGTTCACGCCGCCGCAGCAGGACAAGGTCAATGGCCGCATGGTCGTGACGCGTTCGGGCGAGGGGCAGAGCCACGCGACAGCCACCTATGAACACGACCTGCTGGCCGAGACGCTGACCCGGAAAAAGATGCTGCCCTACCGTGCCCGCGTCCGCGCGCGCAGCATGGAGGAATTCGACGGCTGGGTGCGCCACGACGGAGAGGAGTTCCTCTTTGTCCTGACCGGCGTCGTGACGCTGTACACCGAGTTCTACGAACCCATCGAGATGAAGCGCGGCGACAGCGCCTATTACGACGCCACGATGGGACATAACGTCGTTTCGGTTTCGCCCGAGGATGCGACGATCCTCTGGGTGACCTCGCTGGCCTGAGCGACGTCAGCGGCTTTCGAGTTCGCTCGCCCGCCGGGCCAGATCCTCGCGATCCATGAATTCCTCCAGGGCGTCGCGCGCCTCGTGCAGGGTCAGTTCATGCATGTCCGCGATATGATGGGTCAGCACCCGCCGATCCCGGGGCGCCTCTGACAGGCGGTTCCGGTCGATCGCGGGAAAGCGGCGTTTGAGTTTGCCAAACATGCTGTCCCAGTTGGCTGAAAGTTCGTGCCAGTCCATCTTGGTCACTCCTTCGTGTCCGCCAAATATGAAATGTATCTTTTTCGTGACGGTGCGGAAGTGGTCAGGCTGCCGCAGGTCCTACGACTTTAGCATTGGGGCCTTTTGGCGTTGCGGCAAAAGGAAAGGCCCGCGCCAGCCGGCACGGGCCCGTTTCCGACGAATAAGGCGCCTCAGCGTTCCGGCAGCAAGCCACGCGGAGAGAAGCGCAGGACCAGCAGCAGGATCACCCCCATCGTCAGCAGGCGCATGTGCTGCACGCTGTCCAGCAGGTGTTCCTTGAGGCCGGAGTCGTCCGGCAGCGCGCCAGTGATCCAGGTCATGAAACCGGGGCCCAGCACCTCGACCTGGACCCAGAGGAACCAGATCAGGAAACCGCCCAGAACCGCGCCCAGGTTGTTGCCGGACCCACCGACGATCACCATCACCCAGATCAGGAAGGTATAGCGCAGCGGTTGGTACGAGGTCGGGATCAACTGGCCGTCCAGAGTGGTCATCATGGCGCCGGCGATGCCGCAGATGGCAGACCCGAGGATAAAGACCTGCAGGTGGCGGAAGGTGACATCCTTGCCCATCGCGCGGGCCGAGGTCTCGTTGTCGCGGATCGCCCGCATCATCCGTCCCCAGGGCGAGTTCAGCGCAAGCTGTGCCAGCACCAAAAGGATGATCAGAACGGCCGCGAACATCAGTCCATAGCCGATCTTGATGTAAAGGGTCGAAGCGGCGGTCGGGTCCATCCCTATGCTTGCGGCGCGTTCGACAAAGCCCGGGTCGTTCTGCAGGTCGATGGCATCGGGCACCGGGCGCGGCAGGCCGGTGACGTTCTTGACGCCCCGTGTCAGCCATTCCTCGTTCTTCATGATGGCGATGATGATCTCGGAGATGCCCAGGGTCGCGATGGCCAGGTAGTCCGAGCGCAGGCCCAGGGCCGTCTTGCCGATGATCCAGGCCGCGCCCGCCGCCAGAAGGCCGCCGACCATCCAGCCGATCACCACCGGCAGGCCCAGACCGCCGAGAAAGCCGGTGCCCGCCGGGTTGACCGCCTCGATGGCGTCAACGCCCGGATCGCGCACCATCCGGTACACCACGAATCCCGCGATCAGGATGGCCGCGGTCAGCCAGCGGTTCTTTGTTTTCTTCCAGGCCAGGACGGTGGCGACGATGGTCGCCGCGCCCAGCACCAATGCCAGGATCGCACGGGCGCCGCCCGCGGCCCAGGCCTCTTCGACCGGATCGACGGAGGCCAGGACCACCGCCATGCCGCCAAGCGCGACAAAGCCCATGACACCGACGTTGAACAGCCCGGCGATGCCCCATTGCAGGTTCACCCCCAACGACATGATCGCGCTGACCAGCCCCATGTTCAGGATCACCAGCGCAAGGTCCCAGCCCTGCAGCAGACCCGTACCGATGATCAGCAGGGCGACGAGCGCGAACAGCGCGTATGTGCGGATCGACTGGCTCATACCGATTTCCCCTTGAACAGGCCCGTGGGCTTGAAGAGCAGCACCACCACGAGGATCATGAAGCTGACCGCGAACTTGTATTCCGTGGCCATGAGTTGGACGAGGCCGGAAGGCTCCAGCGCCTCTGGCATCAGGTAGACCAGCACCTTTTTCCAGGCGTAGGTGATCGCCACCTCGGAAAAGGCAATGACGAACCCGCCCGCGATGGCGCCTAGCGGGCTGCCAAGGCCGCCGACGATGGCCGAGGCGAAGATCGGCAGCAGCAGCTGGAAATAGGTGAAGGGCTTGTACGACTTGTCCAGCCCGTAAAGTGTGCCCGCCACGGTGATCAGTGCGGCCACGATCAGCCATGTCACCATGACGACCCGTTCCGGGTTGATGCCTGACAGCAGCGCCAGGTCCTCGTTGTCGGAATAGGCGCGCATCGACTTGCCGGTGCGGGTGCGGTTGAGGAACCAGAACAGCAGCGCCACGACGATCACCGCCGTCACCACGGTCAGACCCTGCGTGGTCTTGATCCCCAGCCCCTCGTCCAGCCCGGTCATCTCCTTGAATTCGCGGGCATTGATGATGAACCGCTCGCCATCGGCAAAGCGCTGGTCATCGGCGCCCAGGATAAACCGTGTCAGCCCGTTATAGATGAACATCACCCCGATCGAGACGATCACAAAAACCACCGGTTTCGCCTTTTGCCCCCGGTAGAAGCGATAGATGCCCCGATCGGTGATCAGGACCAGCGCGGCGGTGCCCGCGATGCCGAAGGGGATCGCCAATAGCGCGGTCGGCAGCGGCCCCAGGCTGATGCCCCAGGACTGGAACAGCCAGGTGAAGAGGATCACCACCATCGTGCCAAAGGCCATCGTGTCGCCATGCGCGAAGTTCGAAAATCGCAGGATGCCATAGATCAGCGTGACCCCCAGCGCACCAAGCGCCAGCTGGCTGCCATAGGCCATCGCCGGGATGATCACGAAGTTGGATAGCGCCACGATGGCGTTGAGAAAATCCATCAGTCGTTGCCCTCGTTGGTCGGCCGCGCGGTTGGCCCGGCGGCTCTTGTCATGTTCTTGCGTCTTGCTTGCCGGGTCATCCCGTCACCTCGCAGGTGCCGGTGAACCGCTTGCCCCTGTTGCCGCGGTAGAGAAACGCCTCTCCGGGGCCCAGTTCGATCCGGTGATCCCCGCCCCAGAGGTCGATGCGCCAGACCTCTGCCGCAAGGTCCGCGCGCGTCGCCGGGTAGGGGCCCTGTCCGTTGATCCAGAGCCGCGCGTCGCCCGGGCCTCGGGCCAGGTCGATCCGCAGGGCAGAGGGCGCACACATGTTTAGCGCGTCGCCCCGGCACTGGATCGTGGCGGTACAGCGGACGGTGTCCGCCTGTGCCATCAGCGGCAGCAGGATCGCCGCCGCCGCCAGGTATGCCGGGCGCTTGCCGCTCACCCGGTCACCACGCATTCGCCGTGATAGGTGACGACGGTCAGCGGATCGGCGAATTGCACGCTCAGCTTGGCAAGCCCGTCGGGGGTCTGGCTCAGCAGGTAGCTGCCGTTGCCGTCATGCGCAAAGATCACCAGAACGCCGTTCACCACCTGGGCCGTACCCGTCGCCGGGCCTGTGCCCAGAACCAAGTCGGCTTCGCCGGGCATCTGCTTGGGCAGGTCGACGTCATGTCCGAACTGCGCAAAGGTGCAGGCCTCTTCGTCGAGGCATTCCACGGTGTAGTTGCAGGACATCAGCGCGGCGCCCGGGGTTTCGATGATATCGGCCAGGGCAGCGCCCCCGCATCCTGCCAGCCCGAAGGCCAGTAACAGTTTCTGCATTACCCGATCTCCCTGCATTGCCCTTGCCAGGGGCGGTCCCCGTGATCGCTCATGCGGGCCGTGCCGTCCGGCGCCACCGTCATCAACATGCCCTGCGTCGCGGCCCAGAACCCGTGAGAGCCGTCCTGACCCAGGATCGCCTCGGCCTCGAACTCGGCATCCGCCATGCGGACCCGGCTGATGCGCCGGCGCGGAGGATCGGCCGGATCGACTGGCGGCGAAAAGCTCGCCGGGTCGAGGTCGAACCGCAGGTTCATGCGTGCCCCGTCCCGGCTGAGCGCGCAGTCGAAGGTGTCCACCGCCGCGTAGGCCGGTCCGTGGACCGCCGGCAAGGCCAGTGACCACAGGGCCGCCTGGGTGACGGGCCGCATCGCCTCAGCCCCCCAGAAAGCTCTTGCGCACCTCGGGATCGGCCAGCAGTTCCTTGCCCGTCCCGGTATAGGCGTTCCGCCCCTGCACGAGGACATAGCCCTTGTCGGCGATCTCGAGCGCCTGGCGTGCGTTCTGTTCCACCATCAGGATCGAAATGCCGGTGCGGGCCACCTCGATGATCCGGTCGAACAGCTCGTCCATCACGATGGGGCTGACGCCGGCGGTGGGTTCGTCCAGCATCAGCACCTTGGGCTGGGTCATCAGCGCACGGCCCACGGCCACCTGCTGACGCTGACCGCCCGAGAGTTCACCCGCCGGCTGGCGGCGCTTTTCCTTGAGGATCGGGAACAGCTCGTAGACCTGTTCCATCGTGCCCGAGAAATCGTCCAGCCGGATGAAGGCGCCCATCTCCAGGTTTTCCTCGACGGTCATCGAGGTGAAGATGTTCGAGGTCTGCGGCACGAACCCCATGCCCTGCGCCACCCGGTCCTGCGGTGTCAGCTGGGTGATGTCGTGCCCGTCCAGCCGCACCGCGCCCGAGCGGACGTCGAGCATGCCGAAGACCGCCTTCATCGCCGTGGATTTGCCGGCGCCATTGGGGCCGACGATCACCGCGATTTCACCCTTGTCCACCGCGATGGTGCAGTCGTGCAGGATGTCCGGCCCCTTGCCATAGCCGCCGGTCATCGTGTCGCCGATCAGGAAAGGCCCGCCCGGGGCATCGGTCATTGGGCCGGACCGGCGGGTCGGGTCGATCTCGCTACGCTGGCCCGGCTTGGTGATCGAGGCGTCCTTGTTGCCGCGGTCGTTCTGGTATGGGTTGTCGCTCATACGGTTGCCACCTGGTCCTTGTTCTTGAGCCCGGTGCCCAGATAGGCCTCGATGACCTGTTCGTTGGCCTTGATCTCGTCCAGCGTGCCCTCGGCCAGCTTCTTGCCCTCTGCCATCACGATGACAGGGTCGCAGATGCGGCCGATGAAATCCATGTCGTGCTCGATCACGCAGAAGGTGTAATCGCGCTCCTGGTTGAGCCGCACGATGGTGTCCGCGATGGTGTTCAGCAGGGTCCGGTTCACCCCGGCGCCGACCTCGTCGAGGAAGACGATCTTGGCGTCCACCATCATGGTTCGGCCCAGTTCCAGCAGTTTTTTCTGTCCGCCGGACACCGCGCCCGCCGGGTGATCGGCCAGGTGAGAGATGGTCAGGAAGTCGAGCACTTCGTCGGCCTTGGCCCGCAGGGCGCGTTCCTCGTCGGCGATGCGCTTGCGGCCGAACCAGGTGTTCCATAGGGTCTCGCCCGATTGTCCGCCCGGCACCATCATCAGGTTCTCGCGGCAGGTCATCGAGTGGAATTCATGCGCGATCTGGAAGGTGCGCAGCAGGCCCTTGTGGAACAGTTCGTGCGGCGGCAGCCCGGTGATGTCCTCACCGTCCATCGTGACGGTGCCGCTGGTCGGCGGCAGGGCGCCCGCGATCACGTTGAACAGCGTCGTCTTGCCCGCGCCGTTCGGCCCCACCAGCCCGGTGATTGATCCCGTGGCAATCTCTAGCGAGGCGCCGTCAACGGCCCGGAAGGCACCGAAATGACGGTGCAGGTTGTCCACCTTTATCAATTGGATAGCCCCCGAATGGCGGTGCCGCGAACGGCACCCCCGTAAAGCAGGAAGAGCAGCGGGGCCTGGCCCTGCTGCTCTTTTGCATCGTGTCGGTTACTTGAACTCGACGGTTTCCGCCGCGCCATCGGTGATGGTGTAGTGGCGGTAGGTGCCGGCGGCTTCACCCGGGCCGATCAGTTCCACGCCCGAGGCGCCGACGTAGTCGATGTCGCCGCCGTTTGCGAGGATTTCCAGCGCCTTGGCCAGTTCACCCGGCAGGATCGGCTCGCCGGGGGCGTTGGCCACGTCCATCAGGTTGGCTGCGATGGCGTCGGGGGTGGCAGCGCCGCCCTTCATCATCGCCAGCGCCATTAGCGCCGCGCCGTCATAGGACTCGCGGGTGAACGAGCTGGTGGGATCGACACCAGCGGCGGCGGTGATCGTCTCGAAGGCTTCTGCGCCTGCGCCGGTCGCCCAGGGCACGGTGCCGTAGGAGCCTTCAAGCGCGTCGGAGAGTTCCGAGAACAGGTTGGAGCCGAACATGCCGTCCGCCATCACGTAGGTGTCGAATGCACCGGTGTCGTAGGAGGCCTGGATGATGCCCTTGCCACCCTGGTCGGTGTAGCCGAAGACCATGAGGGCCTGGCCACCGGCCGAGGCCAGCGCGCCGATCTCGGCCGAGTAGTCGGCCTTGCCGTCGTCATGCGGTGCCGACAGGGTCACGGTGCCGTCGAATGCCGAGGCGAAGGCGTCTGCCAGGCCCTTGCCGTAGTCGTTGTTGGTGTAGGTCACCGCGACTTCGGTGATGCCCTTCTCGGCAAGGATTTCCGCGATAACGGCACCCTGGCGCGCATCCGACGGGGCGGTGCGGAAGAACAGGCCGTTGTCTTCGGCGGTCGACAGCGCCGGCGATGTCGCCGAGGGCGAAACCATCGGGATGCCGTTCGGCAGGGCCACGTTCGACAGGATCGCGCCGGTCACGCCGGAACAGTCGGCACCCATGATGCCAACGACGCCTTCGGAAACCAGGCGTTCCGCCGCAGCGGTGGCCGCGGCTGCGTCGATGCAGGTCGAGTCAGCACGGGCCGGGGCCAGTGTGACGCCGTCGAGGAACTTGCCCGACTCGTTGATTTCGGAAATCGCCAGTTCGGCGGCATCGGCCATTGCCGGTGTGATGGATTCAATCGGACCAGTGAAACCGAGGATGATACCGATCTTGGCTTCGCTCGCGTGGCTTTCGGCGTAAGCAGCCGAAGCGGTCAGAGCGGCAGCCGTCGTGGCCATCAGCAATTTCTTCATTTGATAACTCCCATGTTGGATCTTGATGTCCTGGCGGAAGCCTAAGCATCGTTTTCCGAAAAGAAAAGGCCCCACGCGCGGAACTCGGGGCGGCGGACGCCAAGTCAGTCTGGCAACGCGCTGTCACGGAACCAATTCGTTGTCCGGGTGTTCCCGCCTTGGGCAATAGGAGTAGCGCGATGAGACGGAATTCACTGGTGGCAATCCTGGCGGGTGGCGTGATCGGGCTGGGGGGCGCCCTGCAGGCATCGGCGATCCAGACAGAGGCGGGGCCAATGGACATCCTGCCGGTGGTCGAGGGTCTGGATATCCCCTGGGCCTTCGACTTCCTGCCGGACGGGGGCATCCTGGTGACCGAGCGCGCCGGACGGCTCTTGCTGATCCGCGACGGCGGCTCGGAGGTGATCGAGGGCACGCCGGACGTGGTGGACAGCGGGCAGGGCGGGCTGCTGGACGTCATGGTGCCGCGTGATTTCGAAACCAGCCGAGAGCTGTTCTTTACCTACGCCCGTCAGCAGGGCCGGGGCGCCGGAACCGCCGTGTTCAAGGCGCGCCTGTCCGAGGATGGCACCCGGCTGGAGGACGGCAAAACCATATTCGAGATCGCCGAGGGCACGCGCGGCGGACGGCATTTCGGCTCGCGCCTTGTCGAAGCCGAAGACGGGTATCTCTTTGTCACCGTGGGCGACCGGGGCGATGGGCCCAAGGCGCAGGATCTCTCGATGCACAATGGCTCTGTCCTGCGCATCACCCGCGACGGCGCCCCCGCGCCGGGCAATCCCTTTGTTGACGCCGAAGGCGCGCAGCCCGAGATCTGGTCCTATGGGCACCGCAACCCGCAGGGCGCCGCACTGGATAGAACGGGACAGCTCTGGGCCGTGGAACATGGGGCCCGTGGCGGCGACGAGGTGAATCGCATTGCGGCAGGCACGAACTACGGCTGGCCGGTGATCTCTTACGGTGTCAATTACAACGGCAGCACGATCGGCGAGGGCACGCAGAAAGAAGGGATGGCGCAGCCTGTCTACTACTGGGACCCCTCGATCGCGCCTTCTGGCATGACATTCTATGATGGCAGCGTGTCCGATTGGGCCGGCAATGCATTTATCGGTTCGTTGAAATTCAACTACATCTCGCGCCTGTCCGGTGATCCGCTGGCCGAGGTCGAACGGATCGAAAGCGACGAGACCCTGCGGGTTCGTGACCTTGACCAGGGGCCGGACGGCGCGCTGTGGTTCCTCAGCGTCGGCAACGGCGCGCTTTACCGGATCGTGCCCTCGCCCGGCGGTTGAGGTCGTTCGGGACAGGCGGTGACGGTCCCGAACAGGCTTCGGGGCCGTTTTCCTGTGGACGTCCGGGATGGTGTCTGACAAAAGTCAGAAAAACAACTCCTCCGAGGCCGGAATGACCATCGACGCCATCGCCCGAACCCGCCGTTTCCATCGCGCCGTCACCTCCGAGGTCGGAGCACTCGATTCCTCTTTCCTGGGCCGTGGACGCCCGCTTGGCCCGGCGCGCGTGCTGCATGCGATCGGCAACGGGGTGTCGGACGTGGCCGAGATCCGGGCGCATCTCAAGTTGGATTCCGGTCTGATGAGCCGCCTCCTGAGGGGGCTTGAGGACGAAGGGCTGGTCACGGTCACGGCATCGGGGAACGATGCGCGCCGCCGAAGTGCCGCCCTGACCCCCGCCGGCGAGGTGGAGTTCGCAGAATACGAGGCGCTCTCGGATCAACAGGCCGGCGCAATCCTGTCCCGCCATCCGCATCCCGAGGCGCTGTTGCAGGCGATGGATCTTGTCGCCACCGCGCTGGGGTTCGACCGCACGGCGATCCAGCGCGTGCCCCCATCGGACCCGCGTGCGCAGCAGTGTCTTGCGACCTACTACGGAGAGTTGGCGCAACGGTTTTCCGGCGGCTTCGACGTAAATCTTTCCGCCGACCCGGAGGCGCGGGACATGGAACCGCCGCGAGGCGCCTTTCTGCTGGCGGTACTGGATAGCATGGCCATCGGTTGCGCCGGGCTGAAGGGCACGGACAAGGGCTATGCCGAGGTCAAACGGGTCTGGGTTGCCCCATCGGCCCGGCGCATGGGGCTGGCGGGCCTCCTGATGCGTGCGATCGAGGATGAGGCGCGCGGGTTGGGGATCGGGACCCTGCGGCTGGACACCAACAGCGCCCTGCCGGAGGCCGTCCGTTTTTACCGCAAGTCCGGCTGGACCGAGATTCCGCGCTTCAACGATGACCCATATCCGGATGTTTTCTTTGAAAAACACCTCTAGGCAAAGTCAGGGCAGGTCGCGTTCGTAGTAGGCGCTGTCGCACCATTCCCAGCCGCCGTAGAGAAAGTTCTTCTCCTCGGTCCGCAGGTGGGTAAATCCCAGTTTCTCCAGCAGCCGGCCAGAGGCCAGGTTGCGCGGGTCGATCTCGGCGGTCAGCTTTGGCAGGTGTGGCCGGTGCCGGGCCAGTTCCGGTAGGATCGCCGACAGCGCCTCAAAGGCCAGCCCTTTGCCCCAGTGATCGGGATGCAGGATATAGCCGAAGTCCGGCGCCCGCCACATCCCCGCCTTGCCGATACAGCGGCCCTGATGCTCGATCACCAGGTCAAAGCTGTCGGGACGGTCCTCCATGAGACCCTGCAGGTAGCCAAGCGACTGCGTGATGTCGTCATGTGCGGGGTGTGACCAGTAGCGCATGGCCCCCGGGTGCGACAGTACCGCGTGCAGCGGTTCCAGGTCCGTGGGCCGCGCCCGCCGCAACAGCAGGCGCGCGGTCCGGATCACACCGACAGGCGCGAGGATTGGGCCCCGCGTTCCCGGTAGGGCGTGGTCTTGTAATGCGCGCGGTAGCATTTCGAGAAATGCGAGGGCGAGGCAAAGCCACAGGCCAGAGCCACGTTGATCACGCTCATTTCCGTCTGCATTAGCAGGTTGCGCGCCTTTTGCAGACGCAACTCCATGTAATAGCGCTTGGGCGAGCGGTTGAGGTAACGCCGGAACAGACGCTCGAGCTGGCGGGTGGACATGCCCACCTCCTTGGCCAGCACCGCCGGGCTGATCGGTTCCTCGATGTTGCTTTCCATCATCTGGATGACCTGGCTCAGCTTGGGGTGGCGCACGCCGATGCGGGTAGGCACGCTCAGGCGCTGGGTGTCCTGGTCGGTGCGGATCGAGGAATAGATCTGTTGGTCGGCCACCGCCGTGGCCAGTTCCTCGCCGTGGTCATTGGCGATGATCTGCAGGAAGAGGTCGATGGACGAGGTGCCGCCCGCCGTAGTCAGCCGGTTGCCGTCGATGGTAAAGACCGACTTGGTCAGGTCCACCTCGTCGAATTCCTCCGAGAAACTGTCCTGGTTTTCCCAGTGGATCGTCGCCCGCTTGCCTTCCAGCAGTCCGGCCTTGGCCAGGCTGTAGGCCGCGGTGCAGAGCCCGCCGATCACCAGCCCCTTGCGCGCCTCGCGGCGCAGCCAGCTGACCAGGCGTTTCGAAGTCGCCTTCTGCACGTCGGATCCGCCGCAGATCACGATGGTGTCCTCGCGGTGCAATTCGTCCAGGTCGCCGTCGAGCTGAAAGACCGTGTCGGTGGAACATCTGGCCGTTACGCCGCCTTCGCCGACGATCCGCCATTCATACAGCTTCTTCTGGGACATGCGGTTGGCCAGTCGCAGGCAATCCAGTGCCGCCGCAAAGGACAGCAGCGTGAAATTGTCGAGAAGGACAAAGACGAAGCGGCGGGGCTTGGCCGGAACGGAGTCGAGTTCGATGACCTGGCGCTGAGGCGGGGGAAACATGAGATGTCACCTTCCTGATCGTGCTGCGGTTGCCGGACCGCAGATGTGTCGAAGCACATGGGCAGATGTGGCCAGCAGCGTCAAGACATGTCGCGAAAAACACGGCTGGTCACGCGAACTGGCGCAGAGTATACAGCCTTTCCGTTAGCGCTCGAAACGATCAACCGGAGAGAACAGATGACCGAGTGGCAGAAATCGAACTGGCGTGCCAAGCCGCGGGTTCAGATGCCCGAGTATACGGACGCCGAGGCCCTGCATGCCGTCGAGGCGCAGCTGGCCAAGTATCCGCCGCTGGTCTTTGCCGGTGAGGCGCGCACGCTCAAGAACCACCTGGCCGCCGCCGGACGCGGTGAGGCCTTCCTGCTGCAGGGCGGCGACTGCGCCGAGAGCTTTGACCAGTTCTCTGCCGATGCGATCCGCGACACCTTCAAAGTGATGCTGCAGATGGCGATGGTGCTGACATACGGCGCCAAGGTGCCGGTGGTGAAGGTGGGCCGCATGGCGGGCCAGTTCGCCAAGCCGCGCTCTGCGCCCACCGAGGTGAAGGATGGCGTCGAGCTGCCCAGCTACCGTGGCGACATCATCAACGAGCTGGCCTTCACCCCCGAGTCGCGCATTCCGGACCCGTCGAAGATGCTGCGCGCCTACACCCAGGCGGCTGCCACGCTGAACCTGCTGCGGGCCTTTTCGACCGGGGGCTATGCCGACGTACACCAGGTGCACCAGTGGACGCTGGGCTTTACCGAGGGTGAGAAGGCGTCGAAGTACCGCGAGATGGCCGGCCGGATTTCCGACACGCTGGATTTCATCAAGGCGGCTGGCGTGACCGGCGCCCAGGCGCACAGCCTGTCGACGGTGGAGTTCTACACCTCGCACGAGGCGCTGTTGCTGGAATACGAAGAGGCACTGTGCCGCCGGGATTCAACCTCTGGCAACTGGCTGGCGGGGTCGGGTCACATGATCTGGATCGGCGACCGTACGCGGCAGCCGGACGGCGCGCATGTGGAATTCGCGCGGGGTGTGCTGAACCCCGTGGGGCTCAAGTGCGGGCCGACGACCACGGCCGAGGACCTCAAGGTGCTGATGCAGCGTCTGAACCCGAAGAACGAGGAAGGCAAGCTGACCCTGATCGCGCGGTTCGGCGCCGGGAAGGTGGGCGAGAACCTGCCGCGTCTCATCAAGGCCGTGCAGGAAGAAGGCGCCAACGTGACCTGGGTCTGTGATCCGATGCACGGCAACGTTATCAAGTCGGCCACCGGCTACAAGACGCGTCCCTTCGACTCGATCCTGCGCGAAGTGCGCGAGTTCTTCTCGATCCACGAGGCCGAGGGCACGACCCCGGGCGGCGTGCATTTCGAGATGACCGGCCTCGACGTGACGGAATGCACCGGCGGTGTCCGCGAAGTGACCGAAGAGGATCTGTCCGATCGCTACCACACCGCCTGCGATCCGCGCCTCAACGCGTCGCAGTCGCTTGAACTGGCCTTCCTCGTGGCCGAGGAACTGGTGGCGCGCCGCGAGAAGGCAAAGGAAGCCGCCAGCGCCTGAAATCGCTGACGGCCCCGCAATCAGGAACGCCCCTGCAGGAGATTGCGGGGGCGTTTTCGTTGGAACGGTTCGGATCTTTGCGCCCGAAAGGCGTTGAGGGAATGCCTCAGTCGTTGCTGACGATCAGCTTGAGGTGGCCGCGTTCCGTGATCGGCGCGCGCAGGCTGTCGGCAGGCGCACTGGTGCGGGGGGCAAAGCGTGCCGGGTCCTCGCGCAACGCCGGGGCCATGTCCTCGGGGCGATCCGCCGGGACGATGTCCTGTCCGGTCAGGGCTGGTGTCACCTCGACATTGCGCAACACGAAGCGACGCGGCGTGCGGCCGATCCGTCCGTGGCTGACCAGGGCGCCAAGCGCACGGGTCTGGTCGCCGAAATCCGAGCGCAGCGGTAGGAGCACCATGTTGGCCTCCATGTCCGGCTTGCCGAAACCGCCCTCGGCGGTCAGGTCTATGCGGACGATGCAGGGGCCGGCGAATAGCTCTGCCACCGCCTGGCCAAACCGCTCGCGGTCGGCGGGTGCGATCAGGCTGGACAGCGGCATCCCGGCGATCTGCATGCCCATCAGGTCGTTGAGATGCGTGCCCGCTACGCGGATCTTGGCCATCGTCGGCGCGATGCGTTCCATGAGAAAGGCGTTTTCCAGCGCGTCTTCCATGCCGCGCGGATCGATCTGGCTGCGAAGCGGCACGGCATCCCGGGCGCATAGGCCATGCCAATACGCCTCGACCTGCCGCAGCGGCGCTAGCCGCCGCATCTTTTCCCGATCCGTCATCGAAACGACGTCCTCGCCGCTACCGCCTTTGCCCAACATGCCAATGCTCCTGTCGTCCGGTGCAGCATGGCGGGGCCCCCTGCCACCAAGCCTGCTTAATCAAGGTTACGAAAACATTACTATCAGAGGTTCGCTTCAAATTCGTCCCAATTCTGAACCGAAGGTTAACGAACGGGCAGGGTGCTTGCGCCCGGACGCGTCTGCCGATACCCCCTTTGTCAACACGAGGGGAGAGGCGAGATGCGGCAATCCATGACGGGGTTCGCCAGCCAGAACGGCCAGGGTCTTGGCCGCAGCTGGACCTGGGAATTGCGCGGGGTCAACGGTAAGGGGCTGGACCTGCGCCTGCGCATGCCGGATGGGATCGACGGGCTGGAAGCGGGTGTTCGGTCGCGCTGTGCCGAGCGCCTGAAGCGCGGGAACGTGCAGATCTCGCTGAAGCTGGCGGCGGAAGAGACAGCGGGCGGTCTGCGGATCGACGAGGCGCAGCTGGCCGCCGTTCTGGCCGCGATGCAGCGGATCGAGAACGACGCGATGGACAAGGGCCTGTCGCTGGCGCCTTCGACCGCGGCCGAGATCGTGGCCCTGCGCGGTGTCCTGACCGCCGAGGTGCCGGAGGCCGATCCCAAGGCGCTGTGCACCGCGCTTCTGGCGGATTTCGACATGGCATTGAACAGCTTTGTCGCCATGCGCCGGTCCGAAGGCACTGCACTCGCCCGTATCCTGGCCCAGCAACTGGACGAGATCACCGGCCTCGTGGACGAGGCCGAGGCCGCCGTGGCCGAACGACAGCCGCATCAGGCCGAGCGCCTGCGCGAGCAGTTGCGCCGCGTGACCGAGAATGCCGACGGTGTCGACGAGGCGCGACTGGCGCAGGAACTGGCGCTTATCGCGGTGAAATCCGACATCACCGAGGAAATCGACCGGCTGCGCGCCCATATCGCCGCCGCGCACGAGCTGCTGGAGGTCAAGGGCGCGGTGGGCCGCAAGTTCGATTTCCTGATGCAGGAGTTCAACCGCGAGGCCAACACGCTCTGTTCGAAATCCGGCGACACGCGCCTGACCCGCGCGGGCCTGGCGCTGAAAACCGTGATCGACCAGATGCGCGAGCAGGTCCAGAACGTGGAGTGACCCTGACCATGACGCCCGACATGACCCGCCGCGGGTTGCTCATCATCCTGTCCTCACCCTCGGGCGCGGGCAAATCCACCCTGTCGCGGCGCCTGCTGGACTGGGACCCGTCCTTGCGCTTTTCGGTCTCGGCCACGACTCGCAAGCCGCGCCCGGGCGAGGTGGACGGCGAGCATTACCACTTCATGACCGAGGAAAGCTTCAAGCGGTCGGTTGCCGAGCAGGGGATGCTGGAACACGCGCATGTGTTCGGCAATTTCTACGGCAGTCCGCGCGCGCCGGTCGAAGAGGCCATCGGACAGGGCTGTGACGTGCTCTTCGACATCGACTGGCAGGGCGCGCAGCAGATCCGCAACTCCGCGCTTGGGCAGCATACGCTGTCAGTCTTCATCCTGCCGCCGTCCATCGAGGAACTGCACCGCCGGCTGGTCAGCCGGGGACAGGATGCGCCCGAGGTGATCGCCAAGCGGATGCAGAAAAGCTGGGACGAGATCAGCCATTGGGATGGCTATGATTTCGTTCTGGTCAACGATGACCTGGACGCCACGTTTGAGCGGCTGAAGACCATCGTCACCGCAACCCGTCTGCGGCGATCGCAACAGCCCGCGCTGGTCGAACACGTCCGGCACCTGCAAACCGAATTCGAGGAACTGTCATGACCCTGTATGCACTGGACGGGATCGCCCCGGAACTGGCCGCGGATGCCTGGGTGGCGCCGGATGCCAACCTGATCGGCAAGGTGGTGATGGAGGCGAAATCCTCGGTCTGGTTCGGCTGCACGCTGCGCGGCGACAACGAGGAAATCCGTGTCGGCGAAGGCTCGAACCTGCAGGAGAACACGGTCTGCCACACCGACATGGGATATCCGCTGGTGATCGGCAAGGGCTGTACCATCGGCCACAAGGTCATGCTGCACGGTTGCACCATCGGGGACAACACGCTGATCGGCATGGGGGCGACGATCCTCAACGGGGCCAGGATCGGCAAGAACTGCCTGATCGGTGCCGGCGCGCTGGTGACCGAGGGCAAGGAAATCCCGGACGGCAGCCTGGTCATGGGGATGCCGGGCAAGGTCGTGCGCCAGCTGGACGAGGCAGCCATAGAAGGCCTGAAGAAATCCGCCCTTGGCTACCAGGCCAACGCGGCCCGTTTCGCCGCAGGCATGAAACCGGTCTGAGCCGGTTTCAGCGCGAAAGCGGCTTGAGCCGTTCGGCGTGGATCGTGGGCAGCGTTGTATCGCGCTGTTCAGAATAAAGCCCGTTCGACCGCCAGTTGCCGTCCGCCTCCTGCCGCATCATCATAAAGGCGCGATAAGCGGGCATGGCAAAGGCCGACCCGCGCAGGATATAGGTTTCATGCAGGCCGATAATGCGGGTGCGTGCTTCATCGGTGAACCGGGCCGCCCGGCCCAGCCTGTGATATTCCGTGGCGCCGATCTGGGCAAAAGTCTCGCGCGCGGCCTTTGCGGTGACGATCCATTCATCCAGCGTGGCAAAGACGCGTTCCGTGTCCGGGGCGCCAATCCGGTTTGGCACCGCGATACAATCGGCCAGCTGGTCCCAGTCGCGCGCCCAGAACAGGTTGGTGATCCGGTCCAGTCCCGCCTGGTAGATCGCTTCGGCCTGCGGGTCCGTGGTCGAGACGAGTTCGGCTGCGTCTGGCTTGGGTGTCCACATGACCTGATTCCTGGCTACTAACTCCCCCGCACCTGGAGGCCAACGGTTCTGATAAAGCCTTCGACGTACCCGTCAATTCTGCTTTGGGATAGGGGGAACGAATTTTGGAATAAGTCCTGGCGGACGGGCCGCGGAGGGCGATGGCGTTCCGGGGCTATCGACGGCGCCGGGGCGATGGGCTAAGCATCGCCGGCGCAGACAGAAGGAACCATCAGACATGAAGAAAACCCTGCAACGTCCAGCCGGTTGGCCCGCATCGCTGTCCACGCCTGTGGTTTCTCCGATTGCGCCTTCGGTGGTCTATGCCTCGACCTCGCCGGACGAACTGGATTCGCAGTACGAGGGCCGAGAGACCGGCTATACCTACGCCCGTGAAGGGCATCCTAACGCCGATGTCCTGGCGCAGCGTATCGACGCGCTGGAAGGCGCCACCGGCGGGCTGGTGGTGGGGTCCGGCATGGCGGCGGTGAGCGCGGTCCTGTTGGGGCTGTGCAAGACCGGCGATCACGTCATCGGCGCCGACCAGCTGTACGGTCGGTCGCTGCGCATGATGGCCGAGGATCTGCCACGCCTGGGGATCGCGACCTCTTTGGTGGATGCCACGGACGCGACCGCAGTGGCCGAGGCGATCCGCCCTGAAACCCGACTGGTGCTGATCGAGGTGGTCTCGAACCCAACCATCCGCATTGCCGATCTGGACGCCGTGGCAGAGGTCTGCGCAGAGCGTGGCGTGCTGCTGGTGGTGGACAACACCTTTACCACGCCGCTGGGCATCCGGCCCTTCGAACACGGGGCCGACATCGTGCTCCACTCGGTGACCAAGCTGCTGGCCGGGCATTCCGACGCCACCCTTGGTTGGGTCGCTGCCAAGGATCCGGCGCTGGCCGAGCGGATGCGCATCTTTGCCGTCACCACGGGCATGACACCCAGTCCCTTTGATTGCTGGCTGGCCGAACGGGGCCTTGCGACCTTTGCGTTGCGCTATGCGCGCGCGCAGGACACGTCGCAACGGCTGGCGGACTACCTTTCGGGCGCCGAGGGGGTGAAGCGCGTGCTGTATCCCACACGGCCCGATCACCCCGAGGCGGCGCGCGCGCAATCGCTGCTGAAGGGGCAGGGCGGGCACATGGTCAGCTTTGAAATCGAGGGCGGGCGCGCGGCGGCCAATGCCTTTGCCGAGGCCGCGAGCGGCATCGCCTTTGCGCCCACCCTGGGTGACGTGGGCACCACGCTGTCGCATCCCGCCTCGTCCTCGCACCGGGCCCTGACGCCCGACGCGCGGGCAAGGATGGGTGTGTCCGAGGGGTTCTTCCGCGTCTCGGTGGGCCTTGAAGACCCCGAGGCGCTGATCGCCTGTTTCGCCGACGGGCTTGCCGCCGCAAGAGGCACCGCCTGATGTCCGACTTCGTCGCCGGTTTCGTCGACGCGGTGCCGATGCCCGCCCTGGTGATCCGCAGCGACGAGAGGATCGAGGCGGCGAATGAACCGGCCCGCGCCCTGTTGGGGGCGGGTATCGGGGGGCGGCATTTCCTGACCGCGCTGCGCCAGCCGCAATTGCTGGACGCGATCGAGAACTGCCTGCGCGACCGGGCGCCGCGCGCGACCGAGTACCTGGGCAACGACGGTCGTCAGGACACCACCTTTCGCGTGTCCGTCCGGCCAGTGGATCTGCCCACAGGTGGCAGTGTCCTGGTCTCGTTCGAGGACGTGACCCATGCGCATCAGCTGGTGCAGATGCGGCGCGACTTCGTCGCCAATGTCAGCCATGAACTGCGCACGCCGCTGACCGCCCTGATCGGTTTCATAGAAACCCTGAGGGGGCCGGCCCGAAACGATCCTGCCGGGCAACAGAGGTTTCTGGGCATCATGGAGGCCGAGGCCCACAGGATGAACCGCCTTGTCGGCGATCTGCTGTCGCTGAGCCGGGTCGAGGCCGAAGAGCGCGTGCGCCCGACCTCGCGGCTGGACCTCGCGGAACTGGTGCTGTCGACGATCCAGGGGCTGACACCGATGGCGGCGGACAACAGCGTGACCCTGGCCCATGATCTGCCTGAAGGGCGCCGCGTGATGGTGCCCGGCGACGAGGACCAGTTGCGCCAGGTCCTGACCAACCTGATTGAGAACGGCATCAAGTACAGCGGTGAGGGCACCACGGTCACGGTGCGCCTGACGGCCCCGGACTATGTCCCACGCCTGCAAGGCCAGGGGGTGACGCTGGTCGTCGAGGACAGCGGCGCGGGGATCGACCCGATCCACCTGCCGCGCCTGACCGAACGGTTCTACCGGGTCGACAACCACCGCTCGCGCGAGATGGGGGGCACGGGTCTGGGCCTGGCCATCGTCAAACATATAGTGAACCGCCATCGCGGACGTCTGCGGATCGAGAGCGAAAAGGGGATGGGCACCCGATTCACGATCATCCTGCCCGTGGGCTGACCCGGTCCGACAGACGCTCCCCAACGGCCCTCCGTTCGATTCGGGGGGCTTTTTCATGCCCCGAATGTAACAGGGCCTTGCGGCGCTTGGTCCTTGCTGACGTCGGATCCGGCCTGTTGCCTTCGGTCACGATCCGCCGGGTGAGTTTGATTCGTCAGCCCTGACAGGAGGTTGATCGGCCCTAAATGGCCGGTGTCATAAAACTGTTACCCAAGCGTCACAAAACCATAGCGCGGGGCCTTTAGCGGTCCGGGCCAAGGTCATCGTGGGGATGACTGATTCCTAAGTTCAGGGAGCTATCCATGAAATTCGCTAAACTGACCGCCTCGACCCTGGCGATCGCAGCCGTTTCGGCCACCGCAGCCGTTGCCCGTGACAACATCCAGGTTGCCGGTTCGTCGACCGTTCTGCCCTATGCCTCGATCGTTGCAGAAGCGTTCGGTGCCAACACCGACTTCCCGACGCCGGTCGTTGAATCGGGCGGCTCCTCCGCTGGCCTCAAGCGTTTCTGCGAAGGCGTGGGCGAAAACACCATCGACGTCGCCAACGCATCGCGCGCCATCCGCGAAAAAGAGATCAAGGCCTGTGCCGAAAACGGCGTGACCGACATCATCGAAGTCCGCATCGGCTATGACGGCATCGTCTTCGCCTCGCAGGCAGATGGCCCGGCCTACACCGCCTTCACGCCCTCCGACATCTTCAACGCACTGGCGCCGAAGGTCGTGGTCGACGGCGAACTGGTCGGCAACCCCTACACCAAGTGGAACGAGTTCAACGCCGACCTGCCGGACGCCGAGATCCTCGCCTTCATCCCGGGCACCAAGCACGGCACCCGTGAAGTGTTCGAAGAAAAAGTGATCGCGGCCGGCTGTGAAGCCACCGGCGCCCACGACGCGATGATCGCTGCCGGCATGTCCGAGGACGACGCCGAGGACGCCTGCCTGATGGTCCGCACCGACGGTCGTTCGGTCGACATCGACGGCGACTACACCGAGACCCTGGCCTCGATCGACGCCAACGCGCACGGCATCGGCGTGTTCGGCCTGGCGTTCTACGAGAACAACACCGACAAGCTGAAGGTCGCCACCATGTCGGGCGTCATGCCCTCGACCGAGAGCATCGCCTCGGGTGAATACCCGGTGTCGCGTCCGCTGTTCTTCTACGTCAAGAAAGCCCACATCGGCGTGATCCCCGGCCTGAAAGAGTACGCCCAGTTCTTCGTCGCCGACGAGCTGGCAGGCCCCTCCGGCCCGCTCGCCAACTACGGCCTGGTGTCCGACCCCGAGCTGGCCAAGACTCAGCAGATGGTCGCCGACGAAGTCGTGATGGGCGAAGGCATGTAATCCATCCCTCCGGGGGTGTTTGCACCTGACGCCTGTGGGGGCGGCATATTCCGCCGCCCCCCTTCCTTTTAGGACCTTTACCACCATTCCTGACTTCGGGGGGCACATGCCTGTTATCTGGCTCATCGTGATCGTGCTCGCGCTGGCGGTCGCCGGGTTTATTCTCGGCCGGACCCGCGCGATGCAAAGCGCCGGGGGCGACAGCCGGCACCTGCACTCGCTTCCGACCTATTACGGGTCGAACGTGGCGCTGAAGGCGGTCGTTCCGGCCATGTTGCTGATGGTCGTCTGGCTCGTGGCCCAGCCGTTCTACGTGAACGGCGTCGTTTCCGGCATGATCCCCGATAGTGCGATTGCCGACGGGTCCAGCCGCGGCCTTGTGCTGGCTGAGGTGCGCCGCGCGGCAGACGGGCTGGACAACGCGGTTGCCCAAGGGGCGATCTCCGAAGAGTTCGCCCGCAACGCTCGCGCCGATTTCACCGATGTGACCACCCGCCTCAAGGAGGCTGGCCAGATCGTGACCACCCAGATCACCCAGCCGGTGCTGCGCGCGGCGCAGGAATACCGGGTGATCAACGCCACCGGCAACATGATCATGTCGGGCGTGGTCATCCTGGTCGCGCTGCTGGGGGTCTTCTGGGGCCTGCGCGAAACCAATAAGGACTTTCGCGCCCGCAACGTCGTCGAAAAAAGCGTGATGGCGCTGCTGATCGCGGCGGCCTCCATCGCCGTGCTGACCACGGTCGGGATCGTCCTGTCGCTGATCTTCAACACTATCGAGTTCTTCCGCCTTTACCCGGCCTCCGAGTTCTTTGGATCACTGACCTGGGCGCCTTCCTTTGGCGGCGGGTCCGAGCTGGGTGTCCTGCCGCTGCTCTGGGGGACGTTCTACATCTCGCTGGTGGCGCTGATCGTGGCGGTGCCGATTGGTCTCTTCGCCGCCGTCTACCTGTCGGAATATGCCTCCAAGCCGGTGCGCAGCTTTGCCAAGCCGATGCTCGAGGTGCTGGCCGGTATCCCGACCATTGTCTACGGCCTTTTTGCGCTGCTGACCATCGGCCCGATGCTGCTGAGCGTCTTCGGCCCCGACGGAACCGGCTGGATGGGTGGCCAGCGTGCGGTCATCACCGCGGGCCTGGCAATGGGCATCATGCTAATCCCCTTCGTCAGCTCGCTGTCGGATGACATCATCAACGCGGTGCCCCAGGCGATGCGCGACGGCTCGTACGGGCTGGGCGCGACCAAGTCCGAGACCATCAAGCAGGTGATCCTGCCCGCCGCCCTGCCGGGCATCGTCGGCGCCGTCCTTCTTGCGACCTCGCGCGCCATCGGCGAAACCATGATCGTGGTGCTGGGGGCAGGGGCCGCCGCCCGGCTCAGCCTCAATCCCTTCGAGGCCATGACCACCGTGACCGCCAAGATCGTCAGCCAGTTGACCGGCGACAGCGATTTTGCCTCGCCCGAGGCACTGGTGGCCTTCGCCCTGGGCATGACCCTCTTCATCATGACGCTGGGGCTAAACGTCTTCGCCCTCTACATCGTGCGCAAATACCGGGAGCAGTACGACTAATGACCGACGCAAGCATGGATACGCCCCGGCCGCGCCGGGCAAAGACCTCGCTGGTGAGCGAAGATGCGCGGACGAAAAAGCGCAATGCGGCGGAAAAACGGTTCCAGGCCTACGGGATCGCCGCCATTGCCACCGGCCTGTTCTTTCTGGCCGTCCTGGCCTTCTCGATTGTCCGCTCGGGCCTGCCGGCCTTCACCACCACGGTGGTCGACGTCAACTTTACCCTGACGCAGGAACAGTTCGACGAGGCCGAGGGCCAGCTGTTCAAGACCAAGGCCTATTCCGGCTACTTCATCACCGCCCTGCAGCAGAAGCTGGAGGCCGAGAATGTCCAGGTGGCCTTTGACGAGGCGGCCATCGAACGGATCATGGGCAAGATCGGCGGCACGCTGCGGGAATACTACACCGCCAACCCCGATCAGTTGGGCCAGGAGGTGGCTTTCAAGCTGAACGCCGCCTCGCGCGTGGACGGTTATTTCAAGGGCCGCGTTCAGCGAGAGACCCTCCAGGACAGCCGCTTTCTCACATTGGCGGACCTGGACCTTGTCGATGCCCTGGCCGAGGCCGGGATCGTGCATTCGGCCTTTGATTGGGGGTTCATCACCGGGGCGGACTCGGGCGTGGACAACCCGGGTGGTGCCGGTATCGGTGCCTCTGTCGTGGGGTCGTTCTTCATGATGCTGGTGGTGCTGTTCCTGTCGCTGCCCATCGGTGTCGCGGCCTCGATCTACCTCGAGGAATTCGCGCCGCAGAACCGCTGGACCGACATGATCGAGGTGAACATCTCGAACCTTGCCGCCGTGCCCTCGATCGTCTTCGGCATCCTGGGCCTTGCCGTCTTCATCCAGTTCATGCACCTGCCGCAATCCGCGCCTCTGGTCGGTGGACTGGTGCTGACGCTGATGACGCTGCCGACGATCATCATCTCGACCCGTGCATCGCTCAAGGCAGTGCCGCCCTCGATCCGCGATGCGGCGCTGGGGGTTGGCGCCTCCAAGATGCAGTCGGTGTTCCACCACGTCCTGCCGCTGGCCATGCCCGGCATCCTGACCGGCACGATCATCGGCCTGGCGCAGGCGCTGGGGGAAACCGCGCCGCTCTTGCTGATCGGCATGGTCGGCTTCGTCGCGCGTGGTTATCCGGACGGCTTCATCAGCGGCTTTACCGACCCGAACTCGGCCATGCCTGCCCAGATCTACACCTGGGCCGCGCGCGCAGATCAGGCGTTTTACGAAAAGGCCTGGGGCGGTATCATCATCCTGCTCATCTTCCTGCTGACCATGAACATCATCGCAATCATTCTGCGCCGCCGTTTCGAGCGCCGCTGGTAAGGCCCGGGCAGCGGATCTAGGAGAGTAACAATGTACGACGCACCGCATACGGAGAGAGACGTGGACCAGCAGGACATCAAGATCAGCGCCCGCAAGGTGCAGGTCTATTATGGCACCACACACGCGATCAAGGACGTGGACTGTGACATCGAGGACAAGACCGTCACGGCCTTTATCGGTCCGTCGGGCTGTGGCAAGTCGACCTTCCTGCGCTGCCTGAACCGGATGAACGACACCATCGACGTCTGCCGCGTCGAGGGCGACATCTCGATCGATGGCGAGGACATCTACGACAAGCGGGTCGACCCGGTGCAGCTGCGCGCCAAGGTCGGCATGGTTTTCCAGAAGCCCAACCCGTTCCCCAAGTCGATCTATGACAACATCGCCTATGGCCCGCGCATCCACGGGTTGGCCAAGTCCAAGGCGGACCTGGACGAGATCGTCGAAAAGAGCCTGCGCCGCGGCGCCATCTGGGACGAGGTCAAGGACCGGCTGGACGCGCCGGGCACCGGCCTGTCGGGCGGACAGCAGCAGCGCCTGTGCATTGCGCGCGCCATCGCCACCGAACCCGAGGTGTTGTTGATGGACGAACCCTGTTCGGCGCTGGACCCGATTGCGACCAGCCAGGTCGAGGAACTGATCGACGAGTTGCGGCAGGACTACTCGGTCGTGATCGTGACCCACTCGATGCAGCAGGCCGCGCGGGTCAGCCAGAAAACCGCCTTCTTCCACCTGGGCAACCTCGTGGAATTCGGCGACACCGGCAAGATCTTCACCAACCCGGTGGACAGCCGGACGGAAAGCTACATCACGGGACGGATCGGCTAATGTCTGAACTCAAGCAACATATCGCCAGCGCTTTCGACCGCGACCTGGAAGGGATCCAGGCCCAGATCATGAAGATGGGCGGGCTCGTCGAGGCCGCGATCATGCAATCGGCAAAGTCGCTGGAAACCCGCGACGAGGAACTGGCCGAACTGGTGCGCCGCAACGACGCCGCCATCGACGCGCTGGAGGAAAGCCTGAACGAAGAGGCGGCCCGGGTGATCGCGCTGCGTGCGCCGACCGCGTCGGACCTGCGCATCGTCCTGTCGGTCATGCGCATGTCGGCCAACCTGGAACGCATGGGCGACCTCAGCAAGAACATCGCCAAGCGGACCGGCGTGCTGGTCCAGATGCAGGCCATCGGCGGCACGGCACCTTCGCTGCGCCGCATGGCCCGCGAGGTCGAACTGATGCTCAAGGACGCGCTGGATGCCTATATCCAGCGCGACGAGGCCTTGGCCGAGGACGTGATCGAGCGCGACCGGGACGTGGACCAGATGTACAACACGCTGTTCCGCGAATTCCTGACCTTCATGCTGGAAGATCCGCGCAACATCACCGCCTGCATGCACCTGCATTTCATCGCCAAGAACATCGAACGCATGGGTGACCACGTGACCTCGATCGCCGAGCAGGTGGTGTTCCTGACCACCGGCCGCAAGCCGGATGAACCGCGTGAAAAGGCGGATCGCACCTCGACGGATGCCGACCTGGCGCCGGATATGGACAAGGACGGGGATTAAGCACATGGCCGCAGACCAGCCCACTGTTCTGGTGGTCGAGGACGAAGCCGCGCAGCGGGAAGTTCTGACCTACAACCTCGAAGCCGAGGGGTTCCGCGTCACGCGGGCCGAGAATGGCGAAGAGGCGCTGGTGCTTATCGACGAGGAAAGCCCGGACATTATCGTGCTGGACTGGATGTTGCCCAATGTCTCGGGGATCGAGGTCTGTCGCCAGATCAAGACCCGCCCCGAGACGCGCAGCGTGCCGATCATCATGCTGTCGGCCCGCTCGGAAGAGGTGGACCGGGTGCGCGGGCTTGAAACCGGGGCGGATGACTATGTGGTCAAACCCTACTCGGTGATCGAGCTAATGGCCCGCGTGCGCGCGCAGCTGCGCCGCGCGCGTCCCGCCGCCGCCGGGCTGCGCCTGGAATACGAGGATATCGTTCTCGACAGCGAGACGCACCGCGTGACCCGGAACAGCAAGGCGCTGAAACTGGGGCCGACGGAATTCCGACTGTTGACGACCTTCATGGAAAAGCCCGGCCGGGTCTGGTCACGCGAACAATTGCTGGACCGGGTCTGGGGGCGCGACATCTATGTCGATACCCGCACCGTGGATGTCCACATCGGGCGCCTGCGCAAGACGCTGTGCCAGCATGGCGGAAACGATCCGCTGCGCACTGTGCGCGGCGCGGGGTATGCTCTGGGCTGATGCAAAAGGGCAGGGCGGTGCCCTTTTCACCGCCCTTGCCACTGACCGCTTGATATGTGGCAGGAACGCGTCATCTTGTCTGCCGTGCAGCAGGTGAGGACGCTTCCGGTGATACGCGGTTTTCTGACAGTTCTGGTCCTTCTGGTCCCGTTTGGGACGGTACAGGCGCATGAGGTGCGTCCGGCAATCGCCAATCTGACGACACCGGATGGACGTGTATCTCTGGTTCTGCGCATGAGCATGGAACCGGTGCTGGCCGGGATCGACCTGGAAGGTGTCGAGGACACCAATGACACCGACCGTTCGGACACCGTCGACCAGTTGCGTGCGCTGTCCGCCGATGCGTTCAAGGCACGCATCGAGGCGGAAACCGCGGATGTGCTGGACAGGGTCACGATCCGGGTGGACGGCACAGATGTGCCGCTGCGCGTGACAGAGATCCAGGTGGACGAGATCCCCGATGTCTCGCTCCCTCGCGAATCCCGGCTGTTCCTGGTCGGCACCTTGCCAGATGGAGCGCAGGCCCTGAGCGTTGGTTGGCCATCCGAATATGGCACCTTGATCCTGCGCCAGATGGATGTGGACGACGGGTTCACCGGCTACCTGACAGGCGGATATTCCGATCCCATAGCCATCGAGGACAGCAGCGGTTGGGGCTTCCTGGGCGGGATCTTTCGCTAACCCCCGCGTGGCCTGGCCCTTTGCCCCTTGCGCCTCTTGTGAAACCGCTGTAATGCGCGCGGCACGAACCCCGCAGGCGGGGGCGGGCCTATTGGACAGACATCCCCAAAGGTCCACCGGTTGCCCCGGACTTGATCCGGGGTGATTCCCCCGCCGAGGATATAAACCGGAAAGGATAGAAGGCATGGCTCTTCCCGAGTTCACCATGCGTCAGCTGCTGGAAGCTGGCGTTCACTTTGGCCACCAGACGCAGCGCTGGAACCCCCGCATGGGCGAGTTCATCTACGGTGCGCGCAACGGCATCCACATCATGGACCTGACGCAGACTGTCCCGATGCTGGACGCTGCCCTGAACGCCATTCGCGAATGCGTGGCCAAGAACGGCCGCGTCCTGTTCGTCGGCACCAAGCGTCAGGCTGCCCAGCCGATCGCCGAAGCCGCCGAGAAATGCGCGCAGTACTACATGAACCACCGCTGGCTGGGCGGCACGCTGACCAACTGGCAGACCGTGTCGCAGTCGATCAACCGCCTGCGCGAAATCGACGAGCAGATGGAAGGTGGCGCCGAAGGCCTCACCAAGAAAGAGCGCCTCAACATGGAGCGTGACCAGGCCAAGCTGCAGGCGTCGCTGGGCGGGATCCGTGAAATGGGCGGCGTGCCGGACATGCTGTTCGTCATCGACGTCAAGAAAGAACAGCTGGCCGTTGCCGAAGCCAACAAGCTGGGCATCCCGGTTGTGGCCGTGGTCGACACCAACTGCTCGCCCGAGGGCGTTGACTACATCATCCCCGGCAACGACGACGCGGCCCGCGCAATCGCGCTGTACTGCGATCTGGTCAGCCGCGCGGCGCTGGACGGCATGACCGGCCAGATGGAAGCGGCAGGCGTCGACCTGGGCGCGCTCGAAGACGCACCGGCCGAGGAACTTCTGGCCGACGCGGGCGAGAACGCCGAGGGCTGATCCCGGGGACCCGTGTCGCAAAAACGATACAGGTCCGTGACATGAGGGGTGGCCAAGGCCCGGGAGGTAGTCCCGGCGGCCGGGGCCACCCGACCTCCTGCAAAAAGATGATGAGGAGAGCCAAGACATGGCGATCACTGCAAAACAGGTGAAAGAACTGCGCGAAATGACCGGCGCAGGCATGATGGACGCCAAGAAGGCGCTGACCGAAACCGACGGCGACTTCGACGCGGCCATCGACTGGCTCCGCACCAAGGGCCTGGCCAAGGCGGCCAAGAAATCCGGCCGTACCGCGGCAGAAGGCCTGGTTGCCGTCAAGGTCGACGGTGGCAAGGGCGTGGCCGTCGAGGTCAACTCGGAAACCGACTTCGTCGCCAAGAACGCCGAGTTCCAGCAGATGGTTGCCGGCATCGCCGAAACCGCGCTGACCGTGGCTGACGTCGAGGCGCTGAAAGCGGCTGACATGGGCGGCAAGCCCGTCGAAGAGCGCATCACCGACGCCGTTGCCAAGATCGGCGAGAACATGTCGCTGCGCCGCATGGCTGCTGTCGAAGGTGACGTCGTGGCGGCCTACGTCCACAACGCCGCCGCTGACGGCATGGGCCAGATCGGCGTGCTGGTCGCCATGAAGGGCGGTTCGGAAGAGTTCGGCAAGCAGGTTGGCATGCACATCGCTGCCATGAACCCCGCAGCCCTGAACGAAGCCTCGCTGGATCCGGCCGTGGTCGAGAAGGAAAAGCAGGTCCAGATCGACATCGCCAAGGAATCGGGCAAGCCGGACGCCGTGATCGAGAAGATGATCGTCGGCCGCATGAAGAAGTTCATGGCCGAAGTCACGCTGCTGGGTCAGGCCTTTGCCCTGGACACCGACAAGACCGTCGAGCAGGCCGCCAAGGACGCCGGCGCCGAGATCGTCGGCTTTGTCCGCCTGCAGGTCGGCGAAGGCATCGAGAAGAAGGAAGAGGATTTCGCAGCCGAGGTGGCCAAGGCCGCCCAGGGCTAAGACTGTCCTGAAAGGGCAGGGGGAATCCCTGCCCGTTGCGAATCGCCAAAGGCGCCGGACATCTGTCCGGCGCCTTTTTCATTGGCCTTTTGCAGGGAATGCAGCGCGGATGGGCGGGGCCTTGCCGGTGCTCGATAAAGGACGGCACCTTTGCTTGCGCCAGCCGATTAGCCCGCATAGGTTGCATTTTGAATGCAAATTCGGGGCCCCCGGTTGAGACATTGGGGATGAGATCCAGGGACCCCGAAAGGATGCTGGCCGACGGAAGGCGATAATTGCCCCCGTCGTACCAGCGCCCGGTTTGCACCGGAGGTTCCGCAGGGCCCGGTAATACGCGGGTTGCGGCCCCTTCGTTCCATGGCCAAAGCCACCACTCACGGAACGCTTGAACATTCGCAATTTACCCGAGGTTAAGGAAGTACGGATTTCCTGACCAAAGGGTAAAAGGGAAAAATTCACGCGGGAGTCACGCAGAGAGAAGACACTAACGCCTTGCCACTACATGGTTTCCCGAGGTGCGCTGTTACTGTGCTTCGAGGATGTACATCTGGTTGTGAAACGCGGCCTTTGCGACGGCCTGGGCCGTTGTTTCCACGTTCAGGGTCTCACGCGCCAGGCGCAGGTGCTTTTCCACCGTGGCCTGCGTCAGCCCCATGATCTGGGCAATGTCCTGCATGGTCTTGCCGTCGCCAACCCATTCCAGAGCCTCGCGCTGGCGCGGTGTCAGGTTCTGTCCGGAAAGGGGCAGGGGCAGGGTGAGGATTTTGAGGTGCACGAGGTTGTTCAGCAGTACGATGTCCTGACCGTGTTCCGCCCAGACCGCATCCGCCTCGTCCTGGTTCATCTCGGGACGCGTGGTCAGCGAGATCGCGCCCTTGGCCCGGTGCGAGACCGACTGGAAACTGATCGTGTAGCCGGCGTGCACCTTGTGCTGGAGGTTGAAGGCCACGACCTTGGCGGCCTTGTCGTCCAGCGTCCCCTTGTTGATCTGATCGGCCATGACGCGCCAGCTGCAGTGACCCTCGTTCTCGAGCGCCCAGCGAACCATCGGGGCATGGCGGTAAAGGCCATCCTCGACAAAACCCTTGCGATAGGCGGGCGTGTGGTTGGTCAGCACGATGAAATCGTTCGGGTCGCCAAAGCTGGTCGCCGTCAGGAACCGCGTGAACCCGTAGATCAGCCTGTCAAAACCGTAACTGTCCATCTTGGCGCAGTGCTTTTCCCAGAGGTCCTGGACCTCTTCGGCATTCGTGACCTCGATCAGGTAATCTCTCAGTTCAGGTGTCATCACCGGGTCTCCAGAAAGCCGAGCAGTGCGTCTATTGCCAGTTTATACCCGTTTGCGCCGAAACCTGCTATCACTCCGATTGCGACAGGCGCGATAAAGGACTTGTGGCGGAATTCCTCACGCGCGTGGACGTTCGACAGGTGCAGTTCGACGGTCGGCATCTCGGCGCCTTTGATCGCGTCCATCATGGCGATCGAGGTGTGGGTATAGGCGCCCGCGTTCAGCACGATCCCGGCATGTGTGCCGCGGGCGTCCTGGATGTGGGTCACAAGCGCGCCTTCGTGGTTGGACTGGGCGCAGACCACATCGACCCCGCGCGCCTTGCCGTGTTCGATGCTCATCGCCTCGACATCGGCCAACGTCGTATGGCCGTAGATTTCGGGCTGACGGGTGCCCAGCAGGTTCAGGTTAGGTCCGTTCAGGACGAGGATAGATGTCATTGCGGTCTCCGGGCTTTGGTCCGGTGGTAAGAGCATGCCGGTCGACCTGTCCAGTCGCCTGACCGGACCGAACCGCCAAAGCCGGGGCGCAGTTGCGAAACCGCCTCAGACCAAACAATCCCTGATTGCGGTCGCGTGTGAGAGGATCTCGCTGTCAGTGTATCCGAATGCGCGTCTTGAAAAGCTTGTCAGCCTTTCAAACACCAGTCTAGGCTGAAAACTCAACTTATAGGGAAGGGGGTATTATGCGTTTCTTGTTTACCAAAGTTTTTGCAGACGATCCGGAAACCTATGTTTCGGCCAAGCTTGCGGCAATCCACAAGGAGGCCGACGCACAGTCCGTCCTTACGCCCAGTACTCGGGCCGCGCTTGCACATCAGGATCATCCGGACTTGGCGCTGATGTCCGAAAGTGAGCTGCCGGAAATACCCAAAGATCAGGCCGCGGATTTCGAGACTGCGATGCGCTGCGCACGTTTCGAGGCTTCGGCGGAAATTCCGAGACTGCCGGGAGAAACCATCCAGAGCGAACGGTTCACCTACCTGACAGCACCACTGGGCGACATTGCCGCCGGCACCGGGGCTCTGGTGCGGACAACAAACCAAGCCGAGTTGACCATTCTGTTCCCCGAAGTCCGGATTATCGACGGCAGGCTGGTGCGGGATGAGCAGTATTTTCAGAAAGACAGCCTCGACACCGGCGCTGTCGTCAGCCCCATGATCGCCGGTATCGACGACCTTGCTCTCGAAGCAGCAAGCGCAATCGCCTCCAAGATCGCGGCGAAGATTGGCGAAAAGATCGGTGACAAGATATACGAGTCGATCTTTGGACCCGAGGACGTGCCGTCCTATTTCAGCGAGGTCTACAAGAAGCTTCACGACATGTTCAAACAGGAGATCGACGCATCGGTGATCAGCCAGATCAACGGCCATGTAAACGGTTTCCGGGGATGGCTGGAGGATGAATTCATCCCGATGCGCAACAGCGGCCGTGACCGCGAAACCCTTTTGGGTCTCCTGGACGACTGGCAGGAAAAGTTCGCCGCGGACGTCATTGGCCCGCTCGAGGAAAAGCGGTTCCGCAAGGCCGGTTTGCCGGTCTACCAGCTGGCCGGGAGCACGGTTTTGCTGATCGACACGATCCAGGCCGAGGTCGACGTGGGCGAGGATGGCGACGTCCTGAAATCCAGCTACACCGTGTCCCGCAAAAGCCATGCCGAGCGTTTCGCGGATCATGTGACCAAGACGTACAACGACATGCTGAGCGATATCGAGGACTCGGTCGAGGTCCTCGATCACACGATCTACAATCAGGGATCTGACGTCTGCACGCCAAACGGTTGCCACACGGCCAAGGGCACAACGACCCCGCAGTACGAGGTCTTTGATCACTGGACGGGTTACAAGAGCGGCGACTACTGGGACAAGAAGAATGGCGATCCCTGGACCCGGGCCAAGGCGGAGCGGGACGGGATCGTCAAGAAACGTCGAACAGAGGCGAAGAAGGCGATCGGAGGGTTTGATCCCAAGAACCCGGCATCGACCGAAGGGCCGATCGTCGGAGATTGGCGCAAGATCGCGGGCTACAAGGACGAATGAAGCTGGAAAACCGGATGCGGGGCTGTTTCGCCCCGCATTCAATATTTACATAATACGGATTATCGGAAATATGCCCGCCTAGCGTGCCTGCTCCAGACCTCGTGCCCCCCGTAGTGACAAGAACCGGATGGATCGTCCGGTTCTTGTCGTTTCGGATCAGAAAAACGCCTGCAACCCGGTCTGTGCGCGGCCCAGGATCAGAGCATGCACATCATGGGTGCCCTCGTAGGTGTTCACCGTCTCAAGGTTCAGCATGTGGCGGATCACCTGGAACTCTGCCGAGATCCCGTTGCCGCCGTGCATGTCACGGGCCATGCGCGCAATCTCCAGCGCCTTGCCGCAGTTGTTGCGCTTGAGGATCGAGATCATCTCGGGCGCGCCCTGCGCCTCGTCCATCAGCCGCCCGACCCGCAGGCAACCCTGCAGCCCCAGCGCGATCTCGGTCTGCATGTCGGCCAGTTTCTTTTGAAACAGCTGCGTCTGTGCGATGGGTTTGCCGAACTGCTTGCGGTCCAGCCCGTACTGCCGTGCTGCGTGCCAGCAGAACTCGGCGGCGCCAAGCGCGCCCCAGGCGATGCCGTAGCGCGCGCGATTCAAACATCCAAAAGGACCTTTAAGCCCCTGAACATGTGGCAACAAAGCCTCTTCACCGACTTCGACGCCTTCCAGCACGACCTCACCTGTCACGCTGGCGCGCAGGCTCAACTTGTTGGCCACCTTGGGTGCCGACAAGCCCTTGGTGCCCTTGTCCAGGACAAAGCCGCGGATCTTGCCATCATGGGCGTCGGACTTGGCCCAGATGACAAAGACATCCGCCACCGGTGCGTTGGAAATCCACATCTTCGAACCGGTCAAGCGATAGCCGCCGTCGATCTTTTCCGCTCGCGTCTTCATGCTGCCCGGATCGCTGCCCGCGTCCGGCTCGGTCAGGCCGAAACAGCCGATCCATTCACCGCTGGCGAGTTTCGGCAGGTATTTCTTGCGCTGTTCCTCGGATCCATAGGCGTAGATCGGGTACATCACGAGGCTGGACTGCACCGACATCATTGACCGATACCCCGAGTCGACGCGCTCGATCTCACGCGCGACAAGGCCGTAAGAGACATAGGAACTGCCAAGGCCGCCATATTCCTCGGGCACCGTGATACCCAGCAGGCCCATTTCGCCCATCTCGGCGAAGATTGCCGGTTCGACGGTTTCTTCCTCGAAGGCCTCGACGATGCGCGGCGCCAGTTTCTCCTGTGCAAAGCTGCGCGCACCCTCGGCCAGCATGCGCTCCTCCTCGCTCAACTGGTCGGCAAGGCGGAACGGGTCGTCCCAGGTGAACCCACCCAGGTCCGGGGCGTCCTTGGCTTTCAGATGCGGTTTGGTCATCTCGTTCATGGCGGGCTCCTGTCCTCGATTTGACGCAGTATAGCTTGCAGCCGTCGCATGGAAAAACGACAATATTGCAGGTATTCATGAGGAATGGGAATGCATCTGCCACCCCTGCCCGCACTGCGTGCGCTCGAGGCGCTGGATCGTCTGGGCAGTGCCACCGCCGTGGCACAGGAACTGAACCTGACGCAAAGCGCCGTCTCGCGCCAGCTCAAGACCCTTGAGGAACAGCTTGGTGTCACGCTTTTCCTGCGTGGAAACAGGGCTTTGCGCCTCACTCCTCAGGCGCGCAGTTTTGCCGGAACGGTGCGCGAGACGCTGGATCGGCTGACAGAAGCGGCAATGGCGCTGCGGCTTGATCCCTCGGGCGGTGCGCTGAACCTGGCGATCCTGCCCAGTTTCGGGATGCGTTGGCTGGTGCCGCGGCTGCCGGATTTCACGCGTCGTCATCCAGAGGTGACGGTGAACCTGACGACCCGGCTGCGTCCGTTCAGCTTTGCCACGGAACCCCTTGATGCAGCGCTGCATTTCGGCGCACCGGACTGGCCGGACACGCATCACCTGCGGTTGATGACAGAGACTGTGCAGCCGCTCGCCGCGCCCTCGCTCCTGCCTGATGGGCCGTTGCCGCTCGAGGCTCTGCGTCGGCTGCCGCTCTTGCATATCCAGACCCGGCCGGATGCCTGGGCGGACTGGTTCACGACACAGGGCCTGCCGCCGGGACCCTTGCCCGGACCAACCTTCGACCAGTTCACGGCCATCCTGCAGGCGGCGTTGCACGGGCTGGGCGTGGCGCTCTTGCCCGATTATCTCAGCACGTCGGAACGTGCGGCGGGAACGTTGCGACCGGCGCATGAGGCCGCGCCCGTCAGTCTTGGCGCCTATTACCTCGTCTGGCCCGCCGACCGCCCGGCGCCGCCCGCGCTCATTGCCTTTCGCGACTGGCTGGCACTTTGCGCCGACGAAGAGGACTTGCTGCCGCGGTAAGGGACGGATGCGGCTTGCGCCGCCCTGCCCTTCGCGCCACAAACGCGGCAATGACAACACGCGCCCCGGATATCCTCTGCATCGGTTCTGTCCTCTGGGACATGATCGGACGCTGTGACCAGACCATGCAGGCCGGCAATGACAAGCCGGGCCGCATCCGGCTGATCCCCGGTGGCGTGGCACTGAACATCGCCATGACCTTGGCGGGTTTGGGGATGCGCCCGGCGCTGATTTCGGTCGTCGGACAGGATGCCGAAGGCACGGCACTTGCGGCGGAATGCAGGCGGTTGGGGCTGGATACCACCCACCTGACCCGTGCGCCGGATCTGCCCACGGATCGCTACATGGCGATCGAGACACCGGACGGTCTGCTGGCCGCGATCGCCGATGCGCATTCCCTGGAACAGGCCGGCGCGCGCATCCTGTCGCCGCTGATCGAGGGACCGCTGGGAACGCCGCAGGCCCCCTACGCGGGCCGTATCGCGCTGGACGGCAACCTGACAGAGGCCCTGCTGGCCGAGATCGCGGCGCACCCGGCCTTTGCCCGAGCCGATCTGCGCATCGCCCCCGCCAGCCCGGGCAAGGCCACGCGGCTCTCCGCCTTTCTGCGCGCGGGACGCGGGACTCTTTACGTCAACCTCGAAGAGGCCTGCCTTCTCTGCGAAGCCCCCTTCACCAGCGCCGCCGAGGCCGCGCGCGCCCTGGTCGAGCGTGGCGCCGCGCGGGCGCTGGTCACGCATGGTGGCGCGCCCTGTTGCGATGCGACGGCCGATGCCAGCCATACAGAAACACCGCCGCCTGTCACCGTGACCCGCGTCACCGGCGCGGGCGACACGTTCATGGCGGCCCATATCGCCGCCGAACGCGACGGTCTTGACCGGTCCGAGGCCTTGCGCCGCGCGCTGGCCGCCGCCGCGACCCATGTTTCCGGAGGAACCTGATGATGAGCCCGATCAAATGCTCTCATGCCGTGGCCGAGGCCCTGGCCGAACATCGCCCCGTCGTGGCGCTGGAAAGCACCATCGTCACCCACGGCATGCCCTGGCCCCAGAACCTGGAAGTGGCGCGCCGGGTCGAGGCGACGGTGCGCGATAATGGCGCCGTGCCGGCCACCATCGCGGTGATCGAAGGCACGCTTTACGTTGGGTTGGAAGATGTCCAGCTGGAGGCGCTTGCGCAGTCCAAGAAGGTGGCCAAGCTGTCGCGCGCGGACATGGCCGTGTGCATGGCACGCGGCGGCACAGGGGCGACCACCGTCGCCGCAACCATGATCGCCGCGCAACTGGCCGGGATCGAGGTCTTTGGTACAGGCGGCATCGGCGGCGTGCATCGCGGTGCCGAGACGACCTTTGACATTTCCGCCGACCTTCAGGAACTGGCCGAAACCCGCGTGACGGTGGTGGCCGCTGGCGCCAAGGCCATCCTCGACTTGCCCAAGACGCTGGAACGGCTGGAAACCCTTGGTGTGCCCGTCATGGCATATGGCCAGGACCAGCTGCCGGCCTTCTGGTCGCGCGAGGCGGGCCTGCGGGCGCCGCTGCGCGCCGACAGCCCGGCAGAGATCGCCGCGGCCCACAGGATGCGCGCACGGTTGGGCCTGCCCGGCGGTCAGCTCATCGCCAACCCGATTCCCGCCGAGGCCGAGATCCCGCGCGAGACACTTGCCCCGATCATCGCCGAGGCCACGCGCGATGCGGAAACGCACGGAATCGCGGGCAAGGACCTGACCCCCTACCTGCTGCAACGGATCTACGAACTGTCGGGCGGCCGGTCGTTGGAGGCGAACATCGCGCTGGTTCTCAACAATGCCCGGCTGGCCGCCGGGATTGCGCAGGAATTGAGCGCCCTGCCCGCCTGATCGTCTTTCCGATGCAAAGCCCATTGTAGAGCCCGCGCGATGCACCTACTTTCGTCTTGATCGTCCCGGGACCTGCGATGACCACACCATTCGAGCCTACCACCCGCAAGCGGCCGGGTCTTTTCACGCGGCTGCGCACGTCATTCCTGACCGGCATCGTCGTGATCGCCCCGGTGGGCCTGACCGTCTGGCTGATCTGGACCGTTGTCGGCTGGGTCGACGGGTTCGTCTGGCCTTTCGTGCCCGATGCCTACCAGCCGAACGCGCTGCTCAATCGCTGGATGACCGGGCCGGACGGGCCACGCATTCCCTGGCTGTTCGACCTGCTAGACGCCGATAACGACGGACGGATCGAGGTCAACGTGCGCGGCCTTGGCGTCTTTGTCTTCTTGTTCTTCACCATCGTTGTCGGCTGGATCGCCAAGGGGCTGATCGGCCGCTCGATGATCAATTTCGCCGAAAGCCTGGTGGAACGTACACCCGTCGTGCGCTCGATCTATTCCGGCATCAAGCAGTTGGCGGAAACCATCTTTGCCCAGAGCGAGCGCAGTTTTGAAAAGGCCTGCCTGATCGAATACCCGCGCAAGGGCATCTGGGCCATCGGGTTCATTTCGACCGTGGCCAAGGGCGAAGTGGCTCGCCGTGCCGTCACCGGCGGGGACCTGATGTCGGTCTTTGTGCCGACCACGCCGAACCCGACCTCGGGATTCCTGCTGTTCTTCCCCAAGGAAGACGTGATCGAGCTGGATATGAGCCTTGAGGACGCGGCCAAGCTGGTGATCTCGGCGGGGCTTGTCTATCCCAACGGGCAGGACGCCAAGCAGGCGCTCGAGGCGCAGTTCCGCAAGGCGTCCTGAACCCGCGTCAGCTGAACATCGCCCGGAGGTCCGCCGTCTGCCGGTGGCCCAGGTCATCCTTGTGGCTGTCCAGGAACCGCCCCGCCGCGCGGCGTCCGGCCTCTTTCAACTGGGCGATCACCGTCGGCACCGGGACCATCTTGGTGGCCACCGACAGGGCATTCATCAGCGCATCGTCGGCGATCATGTGAATGCGCAGGTCCTTCATCGTGCCCGGCGTCAGCGCGCCGCTCTGCAGGAGGCGCTGCACGAAATCTATGGCCCTCAGCTCGCGCAGCAGCGAGGCGTTGAAGCTGATCTCGTTGATCCGGTTCTGGATCTCGGGCGGGCTGACCGGGGTCTTGTCGCGCAAAAGCGGGTTGATGTTCACCACCACCACATCGTCGGGCAGATGTTCCTCGAATAGGGGAAACAGCGCCGGATTGCCGGTATAGCCCCCGTCCCAGAAGGGTTCCATCGTCCCGGTCTGGGGGTCTTCAAGCTCGACGGCCTGGAACAGCGTCGGCAGGCAGGCCGAGGCCATGATGACCTGCGCATTGATCGCATCGCCGGAAAAGACCCGGATCTTGCCGTCACGCACCTGCGTTGCACAGACATAGAACTCTGGCCCGGTCGCGGCGCAGACCCGTCCAAAATCGAAGCGCTCGACAATCTTTTCCAGCGGGTTGCGATAGAGCGGCCCCCAGGCATAGGGCGACACCATGCGCCCCACGGCCTCCCCCCAGCTATATGGCAGAGAATATTCCAGGCTCTTGCTGACCACCTCGGGGTGCGGCATCCACCCCTGCAGCCAGTCGGGCAGCGCCTCGTCCCGCAGGGCGCCGATCTGCGCCCACAGCCAGTCCAGCGTCTCGCGCGCGCCCTCGTGGCCACCGGCCAGCATCCCGGACTTCAGGGCGGCCCCGTTCAGCGCCCCGGCGGAGGTGCCGGTGATGGCCGCGATTTCGATCTCGGGTTCTTCCAGCAGCCGGTCCAGCACGCCCCAGGTAAAGGCGCCATGTGCGCCGCCGCCCTGCAGGGCCAGATTGATGCGAATGGATTTCGCCATGCGCCGCGCTCCCGTGATTTCTTGGTTCCGACAATACCGCGGAGGTGATTGTGCCGAAGATGCAGGCGGGGCGAGGCCCCGCCTGCCCCGTCAGGTCACAGCGCGGTCCAGCCGCCGTCGACGCTGATCGTCGTGCCGGTGATCTGCGCCGCCGCATCCGAACACAGGAAAACCGCCGTGCCGCCCAGCTGTTCGACTGTGGCGAATTCCTTGGAGGGCTGGCGCTTGAGCATGACCTCCTTGATCACCGTTTCCCGGTCCATGTCGTATTCCTTCATGGTGTCGGGAATCTGTGCCTCGACCAGGGGCGTCAGCACGTAGCCCGGGCAGATCGCGTTGGCAGTGATCGGCTCTTGGGCGGTCTCCAGTGCGGCGGTCTTGGTCAGGCCGACGATGCCGTGCTTGGCGGCGATATAGGCGCTTTTGTAGGGCGAGGCGGTCAGACCATGCGCCGAGGCGATGTTGACGATCCGGCCCCAGCCGGCGGCGCGCATCTTCGGCAGCGCGGCAGCGGTGGTGTGAAAGGCCGAGGACAGGTTGATCGCGATGATCGCATCCCACTTTTCGGTCGGGAACTGGTCGATCGGGGCAACGTGTTGAATGCCGGCGTTGTTGATCAGGATATCGCAGCGGCCTGCCGTCTCGACCAAGGCGCGACATTCGTCCGGCTTGGACATGTCGGCCTTGATATAGCGCGCCTCTACGCCGTGTTCCTCGGCGATGGACTTCGCCAGGGCGTGATCCTCGTCGGAATCGGTGAAGGAGTTGATCACCACCGAAGCCCCTGCCCTTGCCATCTCATGCGCGATGCCAAGGCCGATGCCCGAGTTCGATCCGGTGATGATGGCGGTCTTTCCCTGTAGCGACATGAGGCTCCCCGATGCTGGTTGTGTTTGCAGATGCAGCATAGTCCTGGATGCGGCGGTATGCACCCGCTCAATCGCCGGGCTGAGGGTGAAATCAAGGGACGTTTCGGCGGGAACCCGCACAGGTCGAAATGCCGCGTGCCGACACTGCTGTCTGGGGCTGGGAAGCGATGTAGGTGGTACTTGGCGAATGGGCAAAAAAAACCCCGGCACAAGGCCGGGGTTCAGTCATTGAGGCAGGTTTCATACAGGCAAGAAACCTATCGAGCAGTGCCCCCTTTATAAGCGTTACGGTTTCTGAGTCCAAGCTAAAAGTTTGAAAAGGCGTAAAAGGAGCGATACGCTCGCCTTCAAGAAAACAAGGGCAGACAGGGATCGTTGCAGAAATGTGCGTAAATTTTTTCCGAAATCGGGTCGCAAAAATCGTCGCGGCCGGAGCGATTCTGTCCGCAGGCAGCCTGTGGGCGGACCCCCAGCATGGCATAGCTATGTATGGCGACCCGCAACTTCCACCCGATTTTGTGTCGCTCCCCTACGCCAACCCGGACGCGCCGACCGGCGGCCGCATCGTCACCGGAGAGCGTGGCAGCTACGACAGTCTCAATCCGCTCATCGAGAAAGGCTCTGCGCCCTGGCAGTTGCGGTTCCTCGCCTACGAAAGCCTGATGGGCCGCAACTACGATGAACCTTTCTCGCTGTACGGGCTTTTGGCCGAATCGATAGAGGTCGGGCCGAATCGGCAATGGGTGGAATTCACCCTTCGGCCAGAGGCGGAATTTTCGGATGGCAGCCCGGTGACGGTCGAGGATGTCATGTGGTCCTACGAGACGCTGGGCACCAAGGGAAACGTTCGCTACCGCGGCCTGTGGCCCAAGGTCGAGAGTATGGAGCAGACCGGCGAACGGTCCCTCCGGTTCACATTCAACGAGGACAATCCGGAACTGGCACTGGTCATCGGCATGCGACCGATCCTGAAGAAGGCGCAATGGGAGGGCCTGGATTTCGAGAACTCCAGCCTCGACCTGGTTCCGATCACCTCGGCGCCCTATGTCATCGGCGACTACGAGGCGGGCCGCTATGTCGAGTTGAACCGCAACCCGGACTACTGGGGCAAGGACATCAATTTTCGCCGCGGGACCAACAATCTCGACACCATCCGGCTGGAATTCTTCGCGGACGACACCGCGCTGTTCGAGGCCTTCAAGGCCGGGATCATCAATACGATCCGCGAGACCAACGCCGAAAAATGGAAGACCCAGTACGATTTTCCGGCGGTCAACCGGGGTGATATCGTCAAATCCGAGATCGCGCACCAGCGCCCCACCGGGATCACCGGTTTCGTGATGAACACGCGGCGCCCCAAGTTTGCCGACTGGCATGTACGGGATGCGATGATCCATGCCTTCAACTTTGAATACATCAACGACACGCTGACCGGCGGGGCGCAGCCGCGCATCACCTCTTACTACGGCAACTCCCTGCTGGGGATGCGCGACGGCCCGGCCGAAGGGCGGGTCAGGGAGTTGCTGACCCCCTTTGCCGACGACCTGTTGCCCGGCGCGCTGGAGGGGTACAGCCTACCCGTCTCGGACGGCAGTCCCCGCAACCGCGCAAACCTGGCAAAGGCCATCGACCTCATGGCAGAGGCCGGCTGGACGGTACAGGACGGCGTGATGAAGAACGCCGCTGGCGAACCTTTTACCTTCGAGATCCTGTTGCAACAGGGTCAGGGGGAAAACATCGCGATGGCAGAGATCTTTATCCGGGCGCTGGAACGGATCGGCATCGCCGCGCAGGTAACGATGATCGACCCGGCGCAATACAAGTTGCGCACCAACGAGTTCGATTTCGACATGACCAATTTCCGTCGAGGGTCCTCTCTCAGTCCCGGCAATGAGCAGTTTCTTTACTGGGGCGCCGAGGGGGCCGACCAGAAAGGCTCTCGCAACTGGATGGGGATGAAATCGGCTGCGGCGGATGCCATGATCCACGCGCTACTCGGTGCGCAAAGCCGGGACGACTTTCTGGCCGCCGCCCGCGCGCTGGACCGTGTGCTGATGAGCGGGCGCTACATGATCCCGGTGCACGACAAATACGCGGTCAGCCGCATCGCCCATGTCAAGGAACTGACCTATCCAAAGGATAGCCTGCCGATTTATGGTGATTATCTGGAGTTTCATCCTGATGTATGGTGGTGGGAGGGCGAATGATCTCGTCCTACACCTAACGGCGACAAGACCGGACAAGAGGCAGATATGAGAGTGGTTTTCGTGATCGCGCTGGCCGTGGGGCTGGCAGGATGTGGCACCGTCGACGGCATCGGACAGGATATTTCCGCCGGCGCTCGGACGGTTCAGGGCTGGTTCTGAACCAGCGACTGTCCTTTGGAATGTAACGGCGCGCCGAAACCATCGGCGCGCCTTTTGCCGTCGGAGCGGGTTACAACATGCCCTTGCACTTGCTGGGGGATCCTCCCTTGCCCAAGTGATGCGGGTTCAGAACGATGATCCAACGCACGGGCTGGCCCGGTGCCTGCGTCCGGCGATAGGTGCATCCGTCGGGTGTAGTCATGTAATCGCCCTGCGGTACCGCGTAACCCTGCGTGGCGACAAAGGGCTGGGCCTGTGCAAAGATCAGGTCCTTGGGCGTTTCGGCGTCGGTGGCGCTGAACGCGGCAAGCCCGATGGTGGCGGCGGTGACAAGCGGCATGATGGCCATCTGGGAACTCCTGTGATTTGTCTGCGTGCAAGCTGACGCAGAGGTCTTTCACCGAGGTGACTGCGAGACGGCAAAACAGTGGCGCATTCTTCGGATTTTCGGAAAATGCCCGCTGGCAGAATTTCCGCGGAGCCCTGGATTACAGCGCGATGACGATGTCGGCGCGCAGGCCGCCAAGGCATTCGCTTTCTCCCAGGCGCAACACGCCGCCGTGCGCCCGTGCGATGTCCGCCGCGATCGCCAGGCCCAGCCCGACACCAGAGCCGCGATCCTGGTTGCGCGCCGGGTCCAGCCGAACGAAGGGACGCAAGGCATCTTCGCGCCGGTCAGCCGGGATACCGGGTCCGTCATCCTCGACCCGGATGCGCAGCGACCCGCCGGTCAGCTGCACCGACACGCGACAGTCGGAGGCATAGCGGCGCGCGTTGGCCATCAGGTTCTCGACCGCGCGGCGCAGGGCACGCGGGCGCAGCATCGCCGTCCCCTCGCCCTGCATCTCGCCAAGCTCGACCTTCTGCCCGCCACGCTGCGCGTCCTCGACGACGCGTTTGATCAGCGTAAAGGGATCTGTACGCTCCGAGGCGGCGGTTTCGGCATCCCCGCGCGCGAAATCCAGAAAGGCGTCGATCAACTGCTGCATTTCCTCGACATCACGTTCCAGCGGTTCGCGGTCTTCGTCATCCAGCAGCGACAACCCCAGCCTGAGCCGTGTCATGGGCGTGCGCAAGTCGTGACTGACCCCCGACAGCATCATCGTACGCTGTTCGATATGTCGTTCGATCCGGTCCCGCATTTCAAGAAAGGCATGGCCGGCGGCCCGCACTTCCGTGGCGCCGGCGGGCGAATAGCGCATGTTGCGACCCTTGCCAAAGGCCTCTGCCGCTGCTGCCAGCCGGGTAATCGGCCGCAGCTGGTTGCGCATGTAGAGAAAGGCGATGAGCGTCATCAGCGCGCCGAAGAAGACCATGTTCACGAACAGCTGGTGCGGGTTCGAGGCAGAAACCCGGGACCGCTCGAGACTGGCCCGGTAAAGCTGGTCGTCATGGCGTAGGAACAGAACCACCTCGCGGTCGCTGGGCAGCAATATGCGTTCCAGCGCCGGGATTCGCATGTCCAGTTCGCGGATCACCACAAGGCCGGTGAAATCGTACCAGCGACGCTGGTTGACCGCCGGCAGTGCGTCTTCCGCTACGGCCTTGGGCCGAATGCTCAGCCGCAGTCCATTTGACCGGTCCGGCAGGTCTGCCACCACCAGGTTGACCTCACGCGCCAGTTCCTTGCTCATCTGGACGGTGACGCCCTCGAAGTGACGCTGGATGAAGACGACCGACACGACCAGTTGCAGTGTCACCACCGGCAGCACGAGGATCAGTGCGGCACGGCCATAGAGACTGCGGGGCATATATCGTTTGAGCCAGCGGAAGAACATGCGCTAAGCCTAGCCCGCGCCGCCCCGGCCCGCCATCGCCAAAAGGACCCATCCGATGCAGGATCCCCAGCCCGATTTCCAGCCCCGGACGGGCATTGCCGAAACGCTTGCCCCGGGCCTGCGCCGTGTCTTGGCACCGAACCCGTCACCGATGACCTTTCGCGGGACAAATACTTACTTACTGGGCACGGGCGGCATTGCGGTGATTGACCCGGGACCGGATGACCCGACCCATCTTCAGGCCCTGTTGGATGCACTGACTCCAGGGCAGGAAATCACCCATATCCTGGTGACCCACGCACATCTGGATCATTCCCCCCTCGCCCGCGACCTGTCGCGCCGGACCGGGGCACCGGTTCTGGGATTCGGTCCGGCCCAGGCCGGGCGCAGCGCGATCATGCGGAAACTTGCAGACGAGGGACTGGTCGGTGGCGGTGAGGGCGTCGACTCGGGCTTTGTTCCGGACATTGTTCTCGCCGATGGCGACACGGTCGCCGGGGATGGCTGGACCGTCGAGGCCCTGCACACGCCCGGCCACATGGCCAACCACCTGTCCTTTGCCTGGGGCGATGTCCTGTTCTCCGGGGACCTCGTGATGGGCTGGGCAACTTCGCTGGTGTCGCCGCCCGACGGGGATTTGGCCGCCTTCATGACCTCGCTGGAACGCCTGCAAGAACGCCCGTGGTCCCTGTTCCATGCCGGCCACGGCGCGCCCGTGACCGCACCCGCCGAGCGGCTGGAGTCACTCCTGACGCATCGCCGTGGCCGCGAGACTGCCATCCTCGAGGCGCTGACACAGACCCCTGCCACGGCGCGCGACCTGGCCGAAAGGATCTACACAGACGTTCCGCCTGCCCTTCTGCCGGCGGCCACCCGGAATGTCCTGGCTCACCTCATTGATCTGACGTCGAAATCCCGTGTTGCCCCGGTCGGAGATCTGTCTGCCGAGGCCGTTTTTCGGTCGATCTGATGTGGCGAGCAAAAATCCTCATTTTTGTGACGAAACCCTCTGGACGCCCGGATTCCACGTTGTTATAGACCGCCGCATGTTCCGGCGTAGCTCAGCGGTAGAGCAGTTGACTGTTAATCAATTGGTCGTAGGTTCGA
>NZ_JARAMO010000005.1:0-9040 GCF_028807275.1 Mameliella sp. AT18 | reverse complement strand
GCCGCAAACAGTCCCGTCCCGGCGCCCCCTTCAGTAGTCGCGTTCGAAAAACACGCCCAGCCCGCTCGACCCGTCGGATCCCAGGCGACCGCGCACCGTCACGTTGGAATTGACGTTCAGGTTCAGGTTGATCTCGGTCTTGCCCTTGGCGTCGACACTGACATCGCTGTAGATGTTCTCGCCCAAGTAGGCGCCGACGCGCGCGCGGGCCGTACCGTCATCGCTGGTTCCCACGTCAAGGTCCGCCACCCCCAGGCCGCTGCGCAGGGATTCCGTGAGCCCCAGACCGCCACGGCCGGACAGTGTCCGGATCGCCGAGGCCAGCTGAACCGCCTGCAAGGCAGACAGCTCTGTTACCGATCGGCCAAAGAGGAAAAAGGACATGGCCTCGTCCTGAGGCAACTCGGGCATGGACCCCACGCGCAACTCGGGAGACGAGGCAGGCCCCTCGATGGTGATGGTGATATCCGTGTCCTCGACGCGTGTGGTCGCGACGAAGCGGACCACCGGGTCAAAGCTGCCGCGCAGGAAGACCGAGCCCTCGGTCAGGTCCAGGCGGCGGCCCAACAGGTCCAGCCGGCCCCGGATCAGGTCGAATTGCCCGGCCGGAACGATGTCGGAGGTGGTGCCGTTCAGGCGCAGGCTACCACCCAATTCCGCGTCCAGCCCCCTGCCCCGCACAAAGATCCGGTTCTCCGCCCGGACGGTCACGTCCAGCGGGAAGGCCGGCAGCGGCGCCCCGGCAGCCTGCGCGCTGCGGTCCATGCCCGCGTAGCGCAGGGTCACGGCCACGTCGCCCGGCATGCCCCTGTGTTCCAATCCGTCCAGCGCCGCATAGCTGGCGCCGATGTTCGGGATCCGAGCCTCGACCTCGCCCAGGTCGATGGTGCCCGAGATCCGTGCACCGCCCGTCAGGGGGCCTTCGATCCGGATGCGTCCGTTCGCCGTGGTCTCGAAAAGGTCCGGTTGGCGCACGACCGCGCTTTGCAGGCGCAGGACCAGCCCCGCGTTGAACGGTGCCGCGAGGGTGACCGGGCCTTCCAGCGACACCCGCCCGCCACTGTCAAGGCCGCCGGCCATAGACACCTCGGCACGGCCGCCGGACAGGCGGATCTGCCCCCCCAGTCCGCTCAGCACGATGTTCTGCGCCGGCGCCGCGAAGCGCGCGCCATCGGTCGAGACCGTGCCCGAGACGGAGGAGAGCGCAGGCGGGCCGGATAGGCCCAGGTCGAAGCGCGCGATGCCGCTGACCACCTGCGGCGCCAGCCGACCGTTGGCCAGGGCCAGCGGCGCCGAGCCTGTCAGCGCCACGTCAAGTCGACTGAAGTCGGCAGCGGCAGAGCCACGCAGACGCGCGCCGATACCCGCCGGGCCGGTTCCGTCCAGGGACAGCTGCCAGGGTCCGCCGCTGCGTCGGGCACTGCCGGTGACCTGTGCCGCGCCGGGCAGATCCGGCACGATCTGGCCAAGGTTGGCCAGCGCCAGAACCAGGTTCAGATCCGCCGCTTCGCCAGGGCCATAGCTGCCGGTTACCCTTCCGTCGATGCCGCTGGCATCCAGCATCGCCTGGCCGATCCGATAAGCGCCGCTGTCCAGTCGCTCAACCTGCAGGTCCAGCCGGGAATTGCCCGCCAGCAGCGGGTCGACCGTCGGATTGCCGATGCCAAGCCCCTGCCCCCGCACAACCGCCGTCAGGTTCAGCGGACCGTCCAGCACGCCGCCCGATGCCTCGGCCTCGATCTGGGCCGCGCCGCGCAGGTTCTGGCCTGTCAGCCGCGACAGGGGTGACAGCGAGGCCGCGCTGGCCGTCAGCTGCCCGTCCACTTCCGGGCCATAGGTCCCGGCCGGGTCCACCGTGCCGGTGAACCGTGCATTCACAACCCCGTCCAGACGCAACGGGTCAAAGCGGATCGCCCCGTTGCCGCTGCGCGTGGCCTTGACGCTCAACGCGGTGCGGCCGACCAGCAGCGGGTCGATCTCCGGCAGGCCCAGTCGGACGTCGGTCACGCGTCCTTCGGCGCTGACATCGAAATCGGCCCCGTTCAGGCCGCCCCTGCCGGTCACGGTCAGCTCGGCGCTGCCGCCCAGTCGACGGCCCGCCAGCCCGGAAAAGGCCGACAGGCGGGTCAGCGTCGCTTCGAGCCGCCCGTCGGCAAGCGGCACATCGGGGCCAAGATCCACCGTCCCGGCATAGTTCAGCCGTCCGGCCCGGGCCAGGTCGCCTTCGGCCCCCAGCGTCCAGACGTCGCCGGCCTGGTCGGCGCGCAGCACCAGCGTGGTGGGGCCGTTCAATTCGGGCAGGACAAGCGCGGTTTCACGAATGCGCGCCTCGGCCCGCAGGCTGCTGGCCCCTGTGGCCAGCGTCCCGCCGCCCTCGATCCGCGCCTCGGGCGTAACCAGCAGCAGTTTCTCGGCCCTCAGACCGGCCTCGTCGCGCACCGCTTCGACCTGCAGGCTGCCGACGCCCGCGATCAGCGGATCGACCTGCGCGATGCCCGTCGCCAGGCCGCGCGTGGTGCCGTCGAGAACAAGGTCGAAACCGCCGGTGACCGGGGCGACCTCGCCCCGGATGGTCAGGTTGGCAGCGCCTTCCAGCGCCACGCCCGCCAGCGCGGCAAAGCGCGACAGGTCCTCGGCCGACAACCGCAGATCGGGCGTGACACGCGGGTTCAGTGTCTCGGCATCGGTAAAGGTCAGAACACCGGTCAGGCCGTAGTCGGCCCCCGACAGGTCCAGCCCGCGAAGATAGAACGGCGCACCGGGCTCCCAGTCGATGGAGAGCGCACCGCGCAATGCCGTGCCCACGGCCTCGGCCAGGGCCGGATCGGCCAGGGCCAAGCCGCCCGCGGCCAGCATCAGGTCGCCGGTCACACGGGGCGCATCGCGGTCGATCTCTCCCACGCCGCTCAGCAACAGGCGATCCGCCTGCCCCGCTGCGGTGGTGATCCGGTCGGATTGCAGGCGCAGCGCCCAGCCATTGCCCTGCGAAGCGTCAAAGGAGCCTTTCAGCGTGACGCCGGTGACATAGACCTCCTGCCCCGGCAGCGGCAGCAGCACCTCGTCGCCTTCGGGCGGCGTGATCTGCCCTTCGAGCGACAACCGCTCTGGCCAGCCATCGCCATTGATGGAAGCGGAGCCGGTCAACAGCAGCGCCTCGGCGCTCAGCCGCAGGTCCTGCAGGGCGATGGCGCCGTCCGCGCTGCGCGTCGCCTCGGCCTTGAGCGCGATGTCATCGCCCAGGAACTCGCGGTAGGCGGGCGCCAGCAACGGCGCCAGGTCCCCGCCGATGTCCAGCGAGACGCGCTGTGTCTCGGTATCGCCATCGGCCCTCAGGATCACCTGCCCCGCCAGCCGTTCGACACCATCGGTCGAAAGCCGCAGGCGCGCTTCGAAATCGTCGATGGGCGCGTCGCCGGTCAGGCTGAGCGCAACGGCAGGCTCGCCTTCAAGGCCCAGCGCGCGCGCCGCGAGCCCGCCAGCCGGTTCCTCGAAACTGGTGTCCAGCGTCAGCACGCGGCTGGTGTTCGAATAGGCCCCTGAGAGGTGCAGGTTGCCGCCCTTGTCCAGGCGCTGAACCTGCAGTTCCGCGTTGCCGTCCCCGCCCGACAACCGGGCATTGCCGGTGACGCGCAGCACCAGGTTCTCGGTGGCGACAGGCGCGCCAAGCGCCACTTCGCGCAGATCCAGCTGTGCGAGGTTCAGGGACACCGGCAGTTCGGGCAGTTGAAAGGCGCTGCGGGCCTCCGGGGCGGGCGGCGCGTCGCTGGCCAAAGGCACCGGCAGGCGCGGCATGTCGATCCGGCCCACGGTGATCTCGTCGATTTCGACCGCACCGCGCACCAGCGCGGTGCGCGTCCAGGTCATGGCCACGTCGGTGGCGGTCAGCCAGACGCCATCCTCATCGGCAATGGTGATCCGGTCGATCGTCGCGCGCGAACTCAGCGCCCCGGCAAAGCCCTCGATCCGCACGTCGCGGCCCGCGTCCGACAACGCGTCCTCAAGCAGCCCCTGGATATAGCCGCGGTCGTCAGTCTGTGCCAAAGCCGCCAGCGGCCAGAGCACCAGCACCAGGAAAACCCTCAAAAGTCGCATCAGAACGCCTGCCCGATCCCGATATAGATCTGTACGCCGTCGCCCGTGTCGCCGCCCACCGGCCCGGCCACGTCAAAGCGGATCGGCCCGACCGGCGTGTCGTAGCGCAGGCCAAGCCCTGCGCCGGCGTGCCAGTCGCCCGACCCATCCACGAAACTCTCAGTCCCGACATAGCCCGCGTCGGCAAAGCCCACGACGCCGATGGTGTCGGTCACGTCATAGCGGACCTCTGTCGAGAGGCCCATGAAACTGCGCCCGCCCAGGCGCGTCCCCGAATAATCCACGTCCAGGGACCGGTAGGGCTGGCCCCGCACGGTGCCGCCGCCGCCCGAGTAAAGCAGGAAGTCCGGCGGCGCGGTCTGCGCATCCGGTCCGACGAGCCCGGCCAGTTGCAGCCGCCCGGCCAGCACCAGGGACTCGTCGACGCCAAAGGCCCTGTAGCCACGCAGGTCCAGCGCGTAGCGCGCGCCGGCCTCGCCGTGGCTGACGATGGAAAACGGTTCCAGCTCGGCCCGCAGGAACAGGCCCTCAGTCGCATCCAGCGGATCGTCCCGCCGGTCGATGGTGATGGCCGTGGGCAGCGACAACAGGGTCAGCATCCGGGTCGGATCGCCCGGCAGGTAAAGGTCGGTGATGCGCGACCGGCTGTAGGAGATGCCCAGCTCGCCGCTGACCTGCTTGGAAAACTCGCGCGAGACCCCCAGGCCCAGCGTGAACGAGCGGTCGATATAGTCCGGCTCGTCGTCGTAGCTGAAACCCGTGGTGGCATAGAACATGGTGTCGGCGCCATAGACGGCCGGTTTTTCGAACCGGGCGTTCAGCGCATAGTCGGGCCGCATGCCCGACCCGCCCAGTTGGGTGGCCTCGCCCTCGACCCGCAGCCGTTCGGCACCGCCAAAGAGGTTGCGGTGCAGCCAGAACCCCGACAGCCCGACGCCCTCGGACGAGGACAGCTCGGCCCCGAAGCCGAAACGGCGCGGCTTGCGGTCCGTGACGTCGATCATGATGTCGAGCGTATCGTCGGGACCGCCCTGCTCCGCCTCCGATACCGTCACGGACCGGAAAGTGCCGGTGGCGCGCAGGCGCTGCGCCGCATCGTCGACCTCGACCGGATCGAAGGTCTGGCCGCGCGGAATGCCCGCGATCTGGCGGATGCGGTTCTCGCGCACAGCGCTTTCCGAGGTGACGATCACGTCGCCAAAGCGGAACTGCCGGCCCTTCGAAACCGCCAGCGACACATCCAGCCGCGCGTCCGCGTGGCGCGCTGTGATGGATTGATCGGCGATCCCGGCCTTGGCGTAACCCGCCGAGCGCCAGCCATCGACCGCGGCCTGGGCCGTGTCGCGCACCACGGTCGCGCGGGCCGGCTGCCCGCGCGCAAAGCCCTCTGGCAGGGGCGCGCGCTTGTTGATCGGGGCGACAATGGCCTTTCCGAAGGTAAAAGTCGGACCCGGATCCACCTTGACCCGCACCTTGCCGATGCGTTCAGGCACCGAGAATGGCGGGATGGTCGCGGCCTCGCGACCGTCGATCTGGATGCGCACAACGGCGGAGTAGTAGCCCTGTGCATAGAGCGCCTCGACCAGCCGGGCATAGTCGCCCTGGGCGGCGGCCAGCACGTCCTGAGGCGCGCGGTTTTCCTCGCCTTCCAGCTGCGAGAGAATCGAGACCGAGCGCAGGCTCTGGATCAGCGCCTCCTTGTCGGGTCCGGCGACGTTGAAGGTGAGGCTGTCATAGCTTTCCGCCGGGCGCGGAAGCGTCAGGCAAATACCCGTCAGCACGGAAAAAACGGTGCCACGCAGCACCGCACGCAGCCGCCCGGCCCCTGCCGGACGCTTGGCGCGCCTGTTTGCGCGCGTGGATATATCTAGACGTTGCCCCATGCCTCTACCCTATAACATGTGACTCGGGCGCAAAGAGGCAAATTGCAGTCCCGAGTCACTTTCGCGCGGGGTCGGCGCCGGACCGCGCAGCCGGATCAGTCGAGGGCCGCGACCAGCCGGGACAACCGCAGCCAGAGCGCCGCCGCCTCGGGCGCCGGAACCCAGACATCCGGCCCCTGGCCATTGTCCAGGACAAGGCAGGCATGCCCGCCGAAGGGCGCCGCCGCCGAGGGGCTGCCCGCCGGGGCGGACAGGCAGGCGTCTTGCAGGCCCCGCGCGCCCTCTCCGGTGATCGCAAGGACGAGGTAAAGATCATCCGCCGGGCTGACCGCAAACCCGTCGTGCCAGCCCGGCACCAGGTCCAGCGGCTCGGCCGTGATCAGCAAGGCCCGGTCTCGGGCGATGCGCAGGGCAAAGGGGGTGTGAGGGCGCGCGTCCAGGAGGCCCAGCAAGGCCGCACCGGGGGCAAGCGCCGCAATGGCCGCATCCAGGTTCCCCGAGATCAAGGCCGCCCCCGTCGCCGGCAGGCAGGTGACGGACATGCTCTGCCCCTGCAGGATGCTGCCCGGCGTGGGACTGGCTGTCGTCCAGAGCGTGCTGTCGTCAGGCAGGTCAGTCGGCAAGGCGGGTTCCCTCCGGATCGAAGGCACAGGGCGCGCAGATACGTGCGGTGCGGTGTTGGCCCAGGTGGAAGACACCCAGCATGTCCCCCATTCGGTCAAGCCCGGCGTCGACCTGGGCCAGGGCAACAGATCGGTTCAGCGTCGGGCTATGATAGGAGGATGTCACAAAACCCAGCGAGCGGGCGGGCCCGTCCAGCGGCACCAGATGCGCGCCGGTGGGCAGTGGCGCGCCATCACAGTCCAGGCCGACCAGCTGGCGCCGGTCCTCGCGCATGGCTTCGGGCGTGAACAGGGCACGGCGCCCGACATACTCGTCCCGCCGCCGCTCTCGCGGGCGGCCCCAGCCCAGGTCCTGCGGCATGGTGATGCCGTCCGTATCCTTGCCGATCAGGATGTACCCCTTTTCGGCGCGCAGGATCATCAGGGCCTCCAACCCGATCCAGTGACCGCCCAACGCCTCGCGCGCGCCCTCGAGAACGGTCATCAACCCCGGCGCATGGCGGGCAGGCACGGACAGTTCCCAGCAGGCATCGCCGGTAAAGCTGACCCGGGCGGCGCGCAGGGGGATCTGGGTCCAGCGGGTTTCCACGACCTGCATGTGGCGCAGCCCGGTGACGTCATCGGGCATTCCGGCGGATTCCAGCGCGGTGCGTGCCTGCGGGCCGGAGACACTGAACGTCACCCACTGCGCTGTCACGTCATGGACAAAGACGCGGGACGGTTCAAAGCGGTCCTGCCGCGCCTCCTCAAGGATCAAACGCACATGATCGACATGTGAGGACGAGGCCGAGAGGATGAAGCGATTGTCGTCCAGCCGCAGGGTGACGCCATCATCCGCCACCACGCCATTCTCGCCCAGCATGAACCCGTAGCGCGCGCGCCCCGGTTTCAGCGTGGACATTGCGACATAACCACAGAAATCCAGCAGCTCCGCCGCGCCCGGGCCGATCACCTCGACCTTGCCCAGAGGCGAGGCATCGTAAAGGCCAAATGTCTCGCGCGCGCCCTTCGCCTCGGCCTGCGTATCGCTGTACTTGGCGGGTCGGCGCCAGCCGCCGTACTCTCCGAACGTGGCGCCAAGGGCCGCGTGCTGCGGCTCCAGCGCGAGGCGCTTGAGCGGGTTGAACAGTGCGCCGCGCCGCATCCCGCCCAGGGCAGTCAGAGGAATGGGCGTGAAGGGCGGGCGGTAGGTGGTCGTGCCGGTTTCGGGGATCGTGCGCCCGGTCAGTGCAGCCATCGCCGCGAGACCCGCGAAATTGGAACTGCGCCCCTGGTCGGTGGCCATGCCCAAGGTGGTGTAGCGCTTGAGATGTTCGACGCTGCGATAGCCCTCTTGTGCCGCCAGCTTCACGTCCTTGAGCGTCACATCGTTCTGCGGGTCGATCCAGACGCGCCCCCTGCCCTTCGGGTCCGGGTGCATGGGGGCAAGCGTCCAGGTGGCGCCGGTGGCATTCGGGGCTGACCCCGTGCCGCCGCCTGCCGCATGCCCCTCTGCCAGCGCCGCGTTCAGGCCGAAGGTGCCATTGGCCGCCCCCGCCGGGATCAACGGCGATGTGCCGGGGCGCGAGATCAGCGCGTCCCTGTCCGCGTCCCAGTCCAGCTTGCCGCCCGCCTGGCAGTGCAGATGCACGCTGGGCGTATAGCCGCCCGAGACCAGCGCGGTATCGGCGTCGATGTGCTGCCCTCCGGCGCGGACCGCGCCAAGGCTGCGCGCGCCCCTGGCCGCGTCGATCGCCACGCCCCGGCGCACTTCGACGCCCTCGGGCGCTGCGGGCGTGTCCTCTCGGGCATCCAGCAGGGTTACATGGCATCCCGCCTCTGCCAGCGCCGCGGCCACGGGATAGCTGCCGTCATTGCCCGTCGCCAGGATGATCCGACGTCCGGCCACGGCGCCGTAGAGCACAAGATGATGCAGCGCCGCTTCGGCGGACATGACCCCCGGCAGATCGTTGTTCGCGAACCAGAGCGGCCGTTCGATGGCCCCCGCCGCCAGCACCACTTTCGCGGCACGGATGCGCCAATGGGAATCGCGCGCGCCCCGCTGCCAGGCCGCGAACAGCCCGTGATCGAAGGCTCCCCAAAGGGTCGTATCGGTCAGGACGCGGCCACCCGCTGCCTCGACCTTCTGCACCGTGTCGGCCACGAAGTCCTGCCAGGGTCCGCCCTCGATTTCTCCACCGCGCCAGCGCAGGGCGCCGCCGGGGGCGCCTGCCTCGTCCAGCAGCCAGACCGTGGCCCCCTGCCCCGCAGCGGCCCGGGCCGCCGCCAGCCCGGCGGGACCGGCCCCGATCACCAGCAGGTCGCAACGGGCGTTGCGCTGCGGCGTGTCGCCGGGCGGGCGGTTGGACGGATCAAGACGACCGAGGCCCGCCATGCGGCGGATCATCGGTTCCCACCGCATCCAGCCGCCCGCCATGAAGGTCTTGTAGTAGAAACCCGCCG
>NZ_JARAMO010000047.1:0-18554 GCF_028807275.1 Mameliella sp. AT18 | reverse complement strand
CTCCCGACATCTTCGGTGTAAACGAAGCGCTCTACCAACTGAGCTAATCACCCGGCAGAAGGCGATTTAGCGAAGGAATGCTCAGGGCGCAAGTGGGTCCGGTGGCGCTTCGCGTTCTTCCTCTTCTCCCAGCCAGCGGCGTGGGCCTGCACCGTTGTCCCCCAGGCGATCCTGCGGGTTGTAGAGCGGGCAATTTTCCAACGACAGACAGCCGCATCCCATGCAGTGATCCAGTTGCCCCCGCAACCGCGCCAGCAGCTCCATCCGGCGGTCGATCTCTTCGCGCCAGATCTCGGACACGCCCTGCCAGTCGGCCTTGCGTACCGCCCCGCCCGAGGGCACCTGGGCCAGCACCTCGCGCACCTGGGCAAGCGGAATGCCAAGGGTCTGGGCAATCCGGATCACCGCCACCCGGCGCAGCTCTCGCCGGTCATAGCGGCGGTGGTTGGCCTCTGTCCGCCAGCTTTGGATCAGCCCCTCGGCCTCGTAGTAGTGCAGGGTCGACACCGCCACCCCCGCGCGGCGCGCCATTTCCCCGACCGTCAGATCATTGCTGCGCATGCGACGCGGGCCACGTGCTCCGGACATTCTTCTTGACCTCAAGTTTACTTGAGGAAGCAGCTTAGGGAAACAAACCGAATCTGCAAGGAGAACCTGAATGTCCGCCCAAGCCCTCAGAGACATCGACGAAAGACGCCGCTCGCGCCGGCGCCCCGCCCGCTGGCGCGACCGGTTGGCCCGTCTGTTCCACCGTGGCACAAACCGCCGCAGGCAAGCGCGGCTGCGCGCTGATCCCCATCTTTTGCGGGATGTCGGTCTGCGGCCCGAGGACGTCGAGCAAGGGGGCCGGTCATGAGAGCTTTTCTGGCCCGCCTCATGGCCCCTGCCCCACGCTGCGGCGCATTGTGCCAACAAGTACAGGAGGAACTCTCCGCGATGCGCCTGTCCGACAGCCTGCACGCCCTGTCCGACCGGCAACGATACCGGTGAACGGACAGGGTCTGAAACGAAGAAAGCGCGCCTTTCGGGGCGCGCTTTCCGGAAAACCTGGTGGGTGATGAGAGATTTGAACTCCCGACATCTTCGATGTGAACGAAGCGCTCTACCACTGAGCTAATCACCCGGTGGCGGACCTATTACCGGCAAGCGCAGCCCTGCGCAAGAGGCTTGGCCCGCAAAAAATGCCCCACTTGCAGCCACCCCGGACCGCGTGCCCAGAGCGGCAGCATCAGCACAGTCGATGCGCGAAAACAACAGGGTGCCTGTGGGTTGCTTGACTTGCAACGAATCTCCAAGGCAGGGTTTTTCTATCTGCCACTTGGGTTTGGAGACTCACATGAAAAAGACGATTGCTGCCGCAAGTCTTCTGATCGCTGCAACGACCACCACGTCGATCGCCGGAAGCTATGAAACCCCCTATGTCGCGCCGCCGGTTGTCGTCGAAGAGACGCAACAGACCAGCAGCAGCGCCGGCATGCTGCTTGCACTGATGACCATCGTCGTCTTCGGCGTGGCCGCCAGCCAGTAAGGCACTTTCGGCCCGGGCGCCATGTCCGGTCGATCAGACCCCCTGAGCATATCGCGGGGTCCTGGCCCGGGGACGCGGGGACGAAACCGAACCCATCACGGGACCAACCGGGGACAAGGGCCTCGCAGCCAGGCTGCGAGGTCCTTTTCCATTTGGCGACAGGTGGGATGTTGCATCTTGGTCGCGACCAGGCGGCTGGCACGCTTTCCCCTCTTGCCCCAGCGTCAAGGAGGCGCAAACTATCCACAGCGTCTTCGGGCGCATTGGTTGCGTAAACGGTTGACTGTCTACTGCACCAATCACGGGGGATAAGATGAAGAAACTCGTACTCACCACCGCCTTGTGCCTGTCGGTGGCCAATGCCGCCTTTGCTGATGGCAAACCCGCACCCAAGATGAGCCCGGAGCAACTGCGCAACGACATGATCGTCTCTTCGCAGAGCGCCGAGCTGACAACAGCCTCGTCCGGCGCGGCATTGCTGATTCCGCTGATGCTGTTGATTGTCGTCGCGGCGGCGGTCAGTTCTGGCAGTGGCGGTCACCACTACCACTACTATCACTGACTGTCGGGCATAGCCCTGATCACAAGAGAAAACGCGCGGTGGTGACCCACCGCGCGTACCCGTTTTCAGACCTCGCGACCGATGATCAGTGCGCGGTTGCGCCTGCCACCGAATCCTCGGCCTTCTTGGCCGATGCCGCGGCGGCCGCTTCCTCGGCCTCCTCGTCCCATTCCACCGGCTCGGGCTTGCCGACCAGTGCAATGTCCAGCACCTCGGAGACGTGCTTGACCGGGATGATTTCCAGCCCGTCCTTCACGTTGTCCGGCAGTTCGGCCAGATCCTTCTCGTTCTCTTCGGGGATGAGAACGGTCTTGATCCCGCCGCGCAGGGCTGCCAGCAGCTTTTCCTTAAGACCGCCGATGGGCATGGCGTTGCCGCGCAAACTGACTTCCCCCGTCATGGCGATGTCCTTGCGGATCGGGATGCCGGTCAGGACCGACACGATGGAGGTCACCATCGCCAGACCGGCCGAGGGCCCGTCCTTGGGTGTGGCGCCATCGGGCACGTGGACGTGGATGTCCATCTTGTCGAACTTCGGCGGCTTCACCCCGATCTCCGGCGCGATGGAACGCACGTAGGAAGAGGCCGCGTCGATCGACTCCTTCATCACGTCGCCCAGTTTGCCGGTGGTCTTCATCCGGCCCTTGCCCGGCAGCTTCAGCGCCTCGATGTGCAAGAGATCCCCACCAACCGAGGTATAGGCCAGCCCGGTGACGACACCGATCTGGTTTTCATCCTCGGCCAGACCATAGCGGAATTTCCGCACGCCCAGGAAATCGTCGAGGTTGTCAGAGGTCACTTCGACCACCTCGGCCTCTTTCTTGACGATCTTGGTCACGGCCTTCCGCGCGCATTTGGCGATCTCGCGCTCGAGGTTCCGCACACCGGCCTCGCGGGTGTAATACCGCACCATGTCGGTCAGCGCGCCGTCGGTGATCGAGAACTCCTTGGCCTTCAGCCCGTGGTTCTTGACCTGCTTGTCCAGCAGGTGCCGCCGGGCGATCTCGATCTTCTCGTCCTCGGTGTAACCCGAGAGCGGGATGATCTCCATCCGGTCGAGGAGCGGCCCAGGCATGTTGTAGCTGTTGGCCGTGGTCACGAACATGACGTTCGACAGGTCGTATTCCACCTCAAGATAGTGGTCCACGAACGTCCCGTTCTGTTCGGGATCCAGAACCTCCAGCATCGCGCTGGCCGGGTCGCCACGGAAGTCCTGCCCCATCTTGTCGATCTCGTCGAGCAGGATGAGCGGGTTCGTGGTCTTGGCCTTTTTCAGCGCCTGGATGATCTTGCCCGGCATCGAGCCGATGTAGGTCCGACGGTGACCGCGGATCTCGGATTCGTCACGCACGCCGCCCAGCGAGATGCGGATGAATTCGCGTCCCGTGGCCTTGGCAACCGATTTCCCCAGCGAGGTCTTGCCGACACCCGGAGGGCCGACGAGGCAGAGGATCGGACCCTTGAGCTTTTTCGAGCGCGCCTGCACGGCGAGATACTCGACGATCCGTTCCTTGACCTTCTCGAGGCTGTAGTGGTCGTGATCGAGGATCTCCTGGGCCTTGTTCAGGTCCTTCTTAACGCGGCTTTTGGTGCCCCACGGAATGCTTAGCATCCAGTCGAGGTAGTTGCGCACCACGGTCGCCTCGGCGGACATGGGCGACATGTTCTTGAGCTTCTTTAGCTCGGCGTCGGCCTTTTCCTTGGCTTCCTTCGACAGCTTGGTGCCGGCGATCTTCTCTTCCAGCTCGGCGATTTCGCCTTCGCCGTCCTCGCCATCGCCAAGTTCCTTCTGAATGGCCTTCATCTGCTCATTCAGGTAGTACTCGCGCTGGGTCTTCTCCATCTGCGACTTGACGCGGGTCTTGATCTTTTTCTCGACCTGCAGGACCGACAATTCGCCCTGCATCAGGCCATAGACCTTTTCCAGCCGCTCGCTGATCGAAAGCGTCTCGAGCAGTTCCTGCTTCTGCTCGACCTCGACCCCCAGGTGCCCGGCAACCAGATCGGCCAGTTGCGCGGCATCATTGGCCTCGCCCACGGCGGACAGGGCCTCTTCGGGGATGTTCTTCTTGATCTTGGCGTAACGCTCGAACTCTTCGGCGACCGTGTGCACCAGCGCCTCGATCGAGGCGGTGTCGCCCGGCATCTCGGTCAGGTGTTCGGCCTTGGCCTCGAAGAAGTTCTCGTTTTCGATGTATTCGTCGATGCGCACGCGGCTCTGGCCTTCGACCAGCACCTTGACGGTGCCATCGGGCAGTTTCAGCAGTTGCAGCACGTTGGCCAGCACGCCGGCCTTGTAGATTCCGCTGGTATCCGGATCGTCATCGGACGGGTCGATCTGGCTGGCAAGCAGGATCTGCTTGTCGTCGTTCATCACCTCTTCCAGTGCGCGCACCGACTTCTCGCGCCCCACGAAGAGCGGCACGATCATGTGCGGGAACACGACAATGTCGCGCAGCGGCAGCACCGGGTAGGAAGGATTGAGAGGTTGTTTCATGCTCGTGTCCTGTTCTTGGCAAGACGTCCCTGCCCCGCTTCGCGGCAGCTTGAGGTCGCCTCCGGTCATGAGGGTCAAAGATGGGGTCGCTGCACCGGAATTCAAGCACACGCCCCTGACCCTGGATGGGCAGCATGACCCTACGCCCCCCGGTGTGCAAGCGCCCATCGTGTCCCGATCCAGCGCCACGGCTGCCATCTGCGGTGAATTCCCCGAAAAACGCGGGCCATTCCCAATGCAGGAAACTTTGCCCGTGCCCGGAAGACCACACAGGCCGTCATGCGGACGAAAACTGCGCCGCCAAGCCTCGACGCCAATTGGCGTCACCCCTATGAGCGCCCCACTGCAATTTCAAAGAGCCGAATGACCATGAACATCCGTTTTCTTCCCCTGGCGCTGCCGCTTTTGCTGGCGGCCTGTGTCGAATACGCCGAAGTGAAGACCCCGCCGCAATCCGTCAGCTTTACCGAGAGCCGCGCCCAGGCCGCGGTTCGGGGCTATTCCGAAACTACCTTTCGCAGCTTCCGCAGCACCGAAAAGGGCCGCAAGGACAACCAGGAGCTTGTCGGTGTCCGCTGCAGCCTGACCGGGACCGGGTTCAAGGCCGCTTTCGTCACCCCCGCGATCGTCAAGATGCCCGCCTACCAGGGCGCGGCGGATCCGATTGCCGTCACCTGCCGAACCGACAAGGACCGGACTGACAAGACCGTCAAGCCGATCAACATGACGCTGTTGCGGATGAACCAGTCCTCGACAACCTCGGGCGGGATCCTGGGTGTTGCACTGACCGCCGCCGCCAAGGGCATCGCAAAGGCCGCCCGGGACCCGCTGAAGGATGAGTTCAACTATCCCGTCAATATCCACTTGGTGCTGGGGGTCGAGGATTGATCTCCCTGCGCCTGCCGCTTGTGGCTACGGCGCTTGCCCTATCGGCCTGTGCCGCGGACTACGATCCGCCGGCAACGCCAGTGGCGTTGCCACCCGAGCCCGGCAAACCCGTTCTTCAACGTGAAACCGTGACGGTCAGTGCCTTTCTGGTCGGCGCCTCGTCCTCTTTGGCGGAACTGAACACCGCGCGGTGCGAGATCGCGCGCGGAGGGCGGACGGTCACGATCACGACCCCGATGATGCTGTCAATCCCGGTCCATGCCGGTGCGCAGGCGCCGTTGGACATCGACTGCAGTGCACAGCTTGGCCCCCGGCTGGCCCGCGCCAAGCTGCGCCACCTGCCCGAAACAGCCAATGCGGACCCGGCGGATACGGCGACCCGCCACTATCCCAAGCAGATCGCGATCCGGTTCCGGCAATAACGACACGCCGCCGCCCAATATAGCGGGCGGCGGCGATCCGCCGATATCACCCCTGTATCAATTCCACCTTCCACCATTGAAAACAAAACGTTTTCAAAGAGAAAGGGGTGTTTTCAGGACAGCAATTGTCAAGAAAGCTTCATTTTACTTCCCCGGTTGTGCACCCTAGGGGCAACCGTTAATGCGGCTTCGAGCGCGCGAAGACTTCCATAAGGAGACACCAGATGCGTATCGCGATCCTTGGCGGCGACGGTTTCGTCGGTTGGCCCACCTGCCTGCATCTTTCGGCCCAGGGACACGAGGTGCATATCCTCGACAACCTGTCCCGGCGCTGGATCGACACGGAACTGGGCGTTCAATCGCTGACCCCGATGGATTCGATCCAGGAACGCTGCCGCATCTGGAAAGAAGTCACCGGAGAAACCATTCATTTCCACCTGCTCGACCTCGCCAAGGAATATGAACGCCTGAAACAGTGGCTGGTCGAAATCCGCCCCGAGGCGGTGATCCATTTCGCCGAACAGCGCGCCGCGCCCTATTCGATGAAAACCGACCGCCACAAGGTCTATACCGTCAACAACAACACCAACGCGACGCATAACCTGCTGGCCGCGATGGTGGAATCGGGCATTGACGCGCATCTGGTGCACCTCGGCACGATGGGCGTCTACGGCTATTCCTCGGTCGGCGCGCCGATCCCCGAAGGTTACCTGGACGTGACCATCGACACGCCCGCAGGTCCGAAAGAGCAGGAAATCCTCTACCCAACGCGGCCCGGCTCGGTCTATCACATGACCAAAAGCCTGGATCAGATCCTGTTCCAGTTCTACGCCCAGAACGACGGTTTGCGCATCACCGACCTGCACCAGGGTATCGTCTGGGGCACCCATACCGACCAGACCCGGCGTCACGAACAGCTTATCAACCGTTTCGACTATGACGGCGACTATGGCACGGTGCTCAACCGTTTCCTGATCCAGGCCGCCATCGGCTATCCGCTGACGGTGCACGGCACCGGCGGTCAGACCCGCGCCTTTATCCACATCCAGGATTCGGTGCGTTGCATCGAGCTGGCTCTGAAGGACGCACCGGATCGGGGCGACCGCGTCAAGATCTTCAACCAGATGACCGAGACGCACCGCGTCCGCGACCTGGCCGAGAAGGTGGCGGGGCTGACCGGGGCCGAGGTCAAGTACGTGCCCAACCCGCGCAAGGAAGCCCCCGAGAACGACCTGATCGTCAAGAACGACCAGTTCCTGGCCCTGGGTCTGAACCCGACGACGCTGGCCGAGGGTCTTTTGTCCGAGGTCGTGGACGTGGCGAAGAAATACGCGCACCGCATCGACCGGTCGCGCGTTGCCGCGGTTTCGGCCTGGACCAAGGACATCGCGGCCAAGGTCGACCATGACCCCGAAGGCAAGGCACTGCGGTCGGTGTCGTGAAACGTGCCTATGTGACACTGGTGACCAACGCGGATTTCGCGTTGGGCGCCAAGGCCTTGCTGAACTCTCTTAATGCCACCGGGACAACGGCGGAGCGTGTCGTCCTGCACACCGGGGGCGTGCCGACCGAGGCACTGGCGCCGCTCACCGCCCTTGGCGCGCGGCTGGTGCAAACCGACTTGCTGCCCACGTCGGATGCCTTCAACGCCGCCCATGCGCGCGCGGCCCTGCACGGTGCCGCTCCCTTCACCAAGGGCGAGAAACCTGCCTTTCACACCCCGCTCGACAATTTCTGCAAACTGCGCCTGTGGCAGCTGAGCCATGACCGGGTGGTCTTTCTGGATGCCGACACGCTGGTCCTGCGCAACATCGACAGCCTCTTTGACTATCCGGAATTCTGCGCCGCGCCGAACGTCTACGAAAGCCTCGGTGATTTTCACCGGATGAATTCCGGTGTCTTCACCGCGCGCCCCTCCCGGGCGACCTTCGAGGCAATGATGACCCGGCTCGATACTCCCGGCGCCTTCTGGCGCCGCACCGACCAGACCTTTCTGCAGGATTTCTTTCCCGACTGGCACGGGCTGCCGGTCACCTTCAACACGCTGCAATATGTCTGGTTCAACATGCCCGCGCTCTGGAACTGGGACGCGATCAAGGTCCTGCACTTCCAGTATGAAAAACCTTGGCAGGACCACGCCAAGGCCGACCGTTTGCGCCCGCTGATCGACCTCTGGCACGCCTATGCGGCGGGAGAAACACCCGACCTCGCCGCCCTTCCAAGCCCGACATGATCGCGCTGACCGGCGCCTCCGGCCTCGTGGGCCGTTTTCTGCTGGCGGGCCTGCCCGGCCCGATCACGGTGCTGGGGCGACACGCCCTGCCCGGCCATGCGTTCCGCCCCTGGGATCTCTGCGGCCCGGCGCCCGACCTGGGTGGTATCAGAACACTTGTCCACGCCGCCTTTTCGCATCTGCCGGGCCGCTATCGCGGGGGAGAGGGTGATGACCCCCAGGGATTCCTGCGGGCAAATCTCGATGGCACGCGGCGGCTCTTTGATGCCGCTGTCGAGGCCGGTGTCACCCGCATCCAGTTCCTCTCCTCTCGCGCGGTCTTCGACGGATATCCGGACGATACGCCACTGACCGAAGACACCGCGCCGCAGGCCACCTCCCTTTATGGACAGGTCAAGGCCGAGGCCGAGGCGCATCTCGCCGCCCTGCCGCTCATCGGGCAGAGCTTGCGCGCCACCGGCATCTATGGCCCCGGCCCGCATCACAAGTGGGAAAGCCTGTTCGCGGACTACCTTGCAGGCCGCCCGATCCCCCCGCGCCGGGGCACGGAATTGCACGGAGCCGATCTCGCCGGGGCCACGCGGCTCTTGCTCCACACGACGGACATCGGCGCCTTCCACCTCTCGGACATGCTGCTTGACCGCCACGACCTGCTCGGCGAGGTTCAGCAGCTCACCAACTGCCCGCACCCGGTACCGCCAGTCAGCGACCGCAGGGTCAATCCGTTGATCTGCGATCGCCTGCCCGCATTGGGATGGCGCCCCGGTGGGCTTGCACGCCTGCGCGCCGACCTCCCCGCTATGTTGCCGCCGCGCTGAACGGCACCATCCTTTGTCGGCATTGTCCCGACACCCGCCCCTCAAAGCGGCTCAATGTCGCCTTCGGCACGCTTTGCATGGAAATCCGCCTCGAACCCCGCAAAATCGCCCGCCTCGATGGCACTTCGCATCCCCTGCATCAATTCCTGATAATAATGCAGGTTGTGCCAGGTCAGCAGCATCCCCGAGATCATCTCACCCGCGCGGAAGACATGGTGCAGGTAGGCGCGGGAATAGCCCCGGCAGGCCGGACATGTGCAATTCTCGTCCAGCGGTCGCGGATCATCCGCATGCCGCGCGTTCTTGATGTTGACCTGTCCGCGCCGCGTCCAGGCCTGCCCCGTCCGGCCAGAGCGGGACGGCAGCACGCAGTCCATCATGTCGATGCCGCGCTTGACGGCGCCGACGATGTCATCGGGCTTGCCCACGCCCATCAGGTAACGCGGCTTGTCCTCGGGCAGCATGTCCGGCGCAAAATCGAGACAGCCGAACATGGCCTCCTGCCCCTCGCCCACGGCCAAGCCACCCACGGCGTAACCGTCGAAGCCGATGGCCTTCAGGGCCTCGGCGCTTTCGCCGCGCAGGTCCTCTTCCAGCCCCCCCTGCTGGATGCCGAACAGCATATGCCCCGGCCTGTCGCCAAAGGCCTCGCGCGAGCGCGCCGCCCATCGCATCGACAGGCGCATGGACTGGGTGATCCGGTCACGATCCGCCGGCAGGGCCGGGCATTCGTCAAAGGCCATGACGATGTCCGAACCCAGCAATTTCTGGATCTCCATCGAGCGTTCGGCCGTCAGCATGTGCTTTGAGCCGTCGATATGGCTGCGGAAACTCACGCCTTCCTCGGTCAGCTTGCGCAGCTCCGCAAGGCTCATGACCTGGAACCCGCCGGAATCCGTCAGGATCGGCTTTTCCCAGTTCATGAACTTGTGCAATCCGCCAAGCCGCGCCACCCGTTCGGCCCCGGGGCGCAGCATCAGGTGATAGGTATTGCCCAGCAGGATGTCCGCGCCGGTGGCTGCCACGCTTTCGGGCATCATGCCCTTCACGGTGGCTGCCGTGCCCACGGGCATGAAGGCGGGGGTGCGGATCTCACCGCGCGGGGTGCGGATCACGCCACGCCGCGCGCGCCCGTCGCGGGCGGTCAACTCGAAGGATGTCTGTGCCATGCGCGCTCCTCTACACGCTTCGCCTGCCGGAACAAAGATGCAATCGCCGACGCCCGCCCGCAGATTTCGCAGGTCGCCCACTTGCCGAGGCACGCGGCCAAAGCCACTGTAGCGGCATGAGCAGGACACCCACCTACAAGGGCGGCATCAAGGCCGTTCTGGACCAGTACGAAGCCCGCCGCGCGCCGCTGCCCGGCGATGGCGGCTTGCCGGCTGCAGACGTCGACCTGGCCGCGCTGGCCGCCTCCCCCGTGGCAGATCCGGCGCAGGGCCCCTTTGCCCCGCCCTTTGCCAATAACCTGCAACGCAAGATCTTTCAGCTGCGCGAGGAACTGCAGGGACAAAGCGAACTGACCGTGTTGCACGGGCTGACCATCTCGCATCTGCGCAAACGCGCCTGTCCCGACCAGGCCCCGCGCCTGTTCCAACGCATGTGGGCGGAACAGGGCGATCACCTGCTGGGGCAGCTCGACGCGCGCTGGCTGGTCTCTGCCGTGACCACCTTCGGCGATCACGGGGCGACGCCGGTCCAGCGCAGCACCGGACTGGCGCTGACGGCGCTGTTCGGGATGATGAAGCTCTACGAGAGCGAACGGCTTTACAGCGGCAAACCGCCCGACAAGCCCTTTCCGGTCACGGATCGCATCAAGGCCAAGCTGCCCCTGCAGATGGACAGCTATGCGCTGGTGGGCGGCGGGCTGGACGTGAACCTGATCGCCCGCCTCTGGCAAGAGGCCGAGGGCGACGCGGTGATCCGCCCTCTCGCCCATCACCTGCTGGACCTGCTGATCCACGATCCCGCAGGCGTCTTTCGCCGCCTCGCGGTCATGGCCGCTCGCAAGGAGAGGCGGAACCGGCAGGCCGCGCCCCGGAACAACGACGCGCCGGTGCCTGCGCGTCCCCGCAAGACCGCGGAGACGCTGCGCTGGGGCCTGGTCAGCACGATCAAGGCGCCGCTGCCGCAGATCGCGCGCTTTGCCGCCCATCACATCGACATGGGCGCGCATGCGCTGCACCTCTACCTCGATGCCCCCGATGCGGATGCCGCCGCCTTCCTGGGGCGCCATCCCCGCATCCATGTCACGCAATGCGACGCCGCCTATTGGCAGGCCTCTGGCCGGGACCGCATGGCCCAGCACCAGTTGCGGCAGGCCTTCAATGCCACCCGCACCCTGCGCGACAGCGCCGGGGCGCTGGACTGGCTGGGGCACATCGACCACGACGAGTTCCTGGTCACCAACCGCCCGCTGTCCGAAATCCTGGCCAATGTCCCTCCGGACCGGGCCATCGCCCGCATTCCGCCTGCCGAGGCACTGGCCCGAGAGAACGGACCGCCCCGGCATTTCAAGCTGACGCACAAGCAGGCGGGCATCAAGAAATCCCGGTTGCAGGAAATCTATCCCACCTTCGGCCTGCACCTGTTTGGGGGGTTCCTCAGCCATACCGGCGGCAAGATCTTTGCCCGCACCGGCATTCCCGACACGCGGCTGGGCATCCACACGCTCAAGTACAACGGTGAGGACGCCACCAACCGGATCAAACCGGACGGGATCTACCTGGCGCATTTCCACGCCCCGGACTGGGCCCATTTCCGCAGCCACCTCGATTTTCGCCGCGAGAAAGGGTCTTACCGGGCCAATGACGCGCGCCCGGAAATGGGTCAGGGCGAACTGCTGTCCTACCTGCAGGCGCAAGAGGGAGAGGCAGGCCTGCGCGCGTTCTTTGACGAGATCTGTGCCGATACGCCGGAGCTGCGCGACCGCCTGTCGCGGCACGGGATGCTGCTGGCGCATGACTTCGATTTCGACGGCAGCGTCCGGCGCGTCTTCGGGACCCTGCCATGACCCGATGGGGCACCGTCACGACGGTCAAGGCGCCTCTCCGGGCGATCCTGGATTTCGCCGCCTGGCATCTCGAACAAGGGGCGCATCGGCTGTATCTCTACCTTGACGAGGAGGCGCCACGGACCTTTGCAGCCCTCAAGGCGCATCCCAAGATCCGCGTGATCCAGACCGATGATGCCTGGTGGGCGAAACGCAACGGCCGGCCAGAGAAACACCAGGCGCGACAGGCCGCCAACGCGCGCCACGCCAACAACCGCAAGCCAGAGGTCGACTGGCTGGCCCATATCGACGTGGACGAGTTCCTGTTGCCCGCCACGCCGGTGGATGAACAACTGTCCGCCCTGCCCGCAGATGCGCTCTGCGCCCGCATCCGACCCGTGGAGGCGCTGGCACCGGGCAGCGGCACGATCCCCGGAGAGACCGCCTTCAAGGCCTTCCACCTGGACCAGGCCGCCCGCCAGCGGGCTGCGCGGGACTGTTTTCCAACCTGGGGACCGCAGCTGTCGGGTGGTTTCCTCAGCCATGTCGCGGGCAAGCTCTTCTTTCGGGCCGGCACCAAGGGGCTGCAGGTCAGGATTCACAACGTGATCCTGAACGGGGAACAGAACCCTGGGCAGGTCACCCTGCCCGGGATCGAACTGGGCCATTTCCACGCCGACAGCTGGGAGCATTTCCTGGCCTCCTACCGGTTCCGCCTGTCGCGCGGGTCCTACCGCGCAGAATTGAAACCACAGGTCCGTAAGGCTGGCGCGGTCAACCTGCACGACCTGTTCCAAAGCATCGAGGACGCGGGCGGCGAAACGGCGCTGCGGGCCTTCTTCGACGAGGTCTGCGTGGCGGACCGCAGGCTGTGCGACCGGTTGCAGGCCGAAGGGCTGCTGCGACGCCGGGCGATGGAGCTTGACCAACTGCGCATGCGGCATTTTCCGAGGGTCAATCCGGGGTGAAGGCCCCGATTGACCCCGAATTGGAACCGGAATGCGCCACCCTCCGCCACGTCGGTGCAAGCTTTGATTGACGTTTCTATGTGTTTTCACTATGGGATGCGCCACCAAGGGGATGAATGCACTGCCACCGGGCCACACGGGTCCGCTCCCCATCAGACGCGCGGGCCAGGCAAAGTGTCCGCAAACCAATCGGACATAAATGACCAAATTCTCTGATCTGAACCTCAGCCCGAAAGTCCTGAAAGCCGTCGAAGAGGCCGGCTACGAGACACCCACGCCGATCCAGGAAGGCGCGATTCCACACGCGCTCGACGGCAAGGATGTCCTCGGCATCGCCCAGACCGGCACCGGCAAGACCGCAAGTTTCACCCTGCCGATGATCTGCAAGCTGGCCCGGGGCCGCGCCCGCGCCCGGATGCCCCGTTCGCTGGTGCTTTGCCCGACGCGGGAGCTGGCCGCGCAGGTGGCGGAGAACTTCGACACCTATTCGAAATACGTCAAGCTTACCAAGGCCTTGCTGATCGGTGGCGTTTCCTTCAAGGAACAGGACCAGCTGATCGACAAGGGTGTCGACGTGCTGATCGCGACCCCGGGCCGCCTGCTGGACCATTTCGAACGCGGCAAGCTGTTGCTGACCGGCATCGAGATCATGGTGGTTGACGAGGCCGACCGGATGCTCGACATGGGGTTCATCCCCGACATCGAGCGCATCTTCTCGCTGACGCCCTTTACCCGCCAGACGCTGTTCTTCTCGGCCACGATGGCGCCCGAGATCGAGCGCATCACCAATACCTTCCTCTCTGCCCCCGCGCGGATCGAGGTTGCCCGCCAGGCCACCGCGTCGGAGACCATCGAACAGGGCGCCGTCGTTTTCAAACCCTCCCGCAAGGACCGCGAAGGCAGCGAGAAACGCAAGGTTCTGCGCGCGCTGATCGACGCCGAGGGCGAAGCCTGCACAAACGCCATCATCTTCTGCAACCGCAAGGTCGACGTGGACGTGGTGGCGAAATCTCTCAAGAAATACGGCTACAACGCCTCGCCGATCCACGGTGACCTGGACCAGTCTCAACGCACGAAAACGCTCGATGGGTTCCGCAACGGCGACGTGCGCCTGTTGATCGCCTCTGACGTGGCCGCGCGCGGGCTGGACATTCCCGCCGTCAGCCATGTGTTCAACTTCGACGTGCCCAGCCATGCCGAGGACTATGTTCACCGCATCGGCCGCACCGGCCGCGCCGGACGCTCGGGCAAAGCCTTTACAATCTGCACACCGCGCGACGAGAAATATTTCGAGGCCGTCGAAAAGCTGCTGCAGAAAGAGATCCCGCGTCTCGACAACCCCGTGGCCGAAGCACCTGCCCCGGCCCCTGTCGAAGCCAGGGAAGACACCCCCAAGGATGACACCCGCAAGAGCAGCCGCAGCCGCCGTTCTGACAGCGACAAGGGCGACAGCCGCCCGTCGCGGTCCAAGGACAGCGGGCGGTCGTCGGACCGCCGCAGCGGGGGTGGCCGCGACAAGACCGTGGTCGGCATGGGCGACCACATGCCCGAATTCATCGCGCTGAGCTTTGAAGAGCGCCGCGCCAGCTGATCCCTGAAAACCGGGCCACGGCATAAGCCGAGGCCCGGACTGCGCCTCACTCGGGCGCTTCGATGGCTTTCAGACGGTGTTAGATCAGAATCGTGCGCAGGGGATCGTCCTTGCTTGGCGCGCTGCGGTTCACGCTTTTGGATCCGGTCCACCATCCAAGCTCGGGATCGTAGACGAAGGTGAAATCGCCACCGGCCACCCGGTCCGACTGCACCTCCTCGAACGTGTATTTCAGCGTCCAGACCTCGTCTGAGTGTGCCAGCGGGTTGTCTGCGGGCACGCAACAGCTCTGCTCCACTGACATGTGATAGACCGCGTTGAAATCGTCCGAGGCCCAGGTTTCGGTCCAGGTGACGCGCTTGCCGTCGGCCAGCGGAAAGATCGAACCGCCTGTCTGCTCGGAAACGGTGATCTTTTGCAGCATCTCCATGTCGTCAAACGTATCGGTCCCATAGGTCAGGGTGGGATCGAAACTGCCCGCTTCGGGATAGGCGGCACGGACATATTGAAACAGGCCCCGACGCAGAGAGACCATGCAGAACGTCGGCCCGCGACATTCGGAAAAGGCGTTCAGCCCTTCGGGCGCGCGCAACAGCGTCAGCCGCATCTCGTCCCGATCCGGCGTGTCGCCCATCACGGCGGTCATCGTGTCATAGACCAGAACCGTGCCCGGTGCGGGTTCCGCGGTGGCACTGGCGGCGGCAAATAACGAGAGTGCAATCAAGGCGGGTCGAAATGGCATAAAGCGCTCCTGAACAGGTTACGTCAGCAACCTGCCCAAGCCGCCCCTTGCGTGCAACCCGCCTGTCCGGCTCAGCTGAGCCGGCTGACCACCACCGTGACCTCGGGTTTCTTGCCGATCTCGTTCATCGAAGTCTGACGCGCGACGCGGCGCAGGCCCTCTTCCAGCTTGTCGTCGTCGGTCAGCGTCTTGCCACCGGCGCGGCCCATGAACTGGGCCAGGTCCTCTTCGAGGATATCGACCAGCGGCGCGTGGCTGCGACCCTGTTCGGGCAGGCCCATCAGGTCGCACCAGGGTTCGCCCAGGGGTTCGTCGTCCTCGTCCAGAATCACGGTCACGACCACGTGGCCATTCAGAGCCATGCGGATACGATCGCGCACGATGCCGTCCAGGGCGCCGATTTGCACGCTGCCGTCCAGGTAGGTGCGCCCGGTCTCGATGTATTCCACGACGCGCGGCTCGTTTCCGCTCAGCTCGATCATCATGCCGTTGACCGCCAGCACGCCCGCGCGCCCGTTCTGGCCCGCCAGCTTGACGTGTTCGCGCAGGTGGCGGTGTTCGCCATGCATGGGAACAACCATCTGCGGCTTGACCAGGTTCTGCACGGTTTCCAGGTCGGGCCGGTTGGCATGGCCGGAGACGTGATAATCGCCCATCGCGTCATCCACCACGTCCACGCCCTTTTCCGAAAGCTGGTTCATGATGCGGATCACGTCGCGTTCGTTGCCCGGAATCGTTTTCGACGAAAATAGGAAGAGGTCGCCCTCCTTCAGCTCGATCCCGTTGTACTTGCCCCGCGCCAGTTGCGCGCTGGCGGCACGGCGTTCGCCCTGGCTACCGGTGACCAGCAGCATGACATTCTCACGCGGGAGTTGCGCCGCATCCTCGGGTCCGATCACCTTGGGAAAACCGGTCAGGACGCCGGTTTCCACCGCCGCCTCGATCATCCGCCGCATCGCCCGGCCTAAAAGGCAGATCGAGCGGCCAGCGCGGTCGCCCGCCTCGGCCAGTGTCTTGACCCGTGCCACGTTGGAGGCAAAGGTCGTCGCCACGACCATGTTGCGCGCCTCGCTCACCAGCTTTTCGACCGCCGGGCCCACCGTCGCCTCTGACCGGCCCGCGTGTTGTGAAAACACGTTGGTCGAATCGCAGACCAGCGCCTTGACCCCGTCCTTTGACACCTCTTCCCAGAGCGCGGGATCCCATGCCTCGCCCACCAGCGGTGTCACGTCCAGCTTGAAGTCGCCGGTATGGATCACCCGGCCCGCGGGCGTGTCGATCACCAGCGCGCTGCTTTCGGGGATCGAGTGCGAGATCGGCAGGAACCCCACCGTGAACGGCCCCACCTTGACGGTTTCCGGCCAGGCCGAGGCGGTCCGCACCGCCTTGCCCTCGACACCGTATTCCGCCAGCTTGCCGCGCGCGATATTGGCGGTGAAGGCGCGGGCATAGATCGGCACCCCCAACGCGTCGAAGGTATGGCCTACGGCGCCCACGTGATCCTCGTGCGCATGGGTGATGAACAGCGCCTCGATCCGGTTCCTGTTCTCTTTCAGCCAGGTGATGTCCGGCAGGATCAGGTCGACGCCGGGCGTCGTGTCCATGTCCGGAAAGGTCACACCCATGTCCACGACGATCAGCCGCTCTTCACCGGGTTTGCCGTAGCCATAGACATAGCAGTTCATGCCGATTTCGCCGGCACCGCCCAGTGGCAGGTAGATCAGTCTGGAGTCGCTCATGCGTTGGCCTCGTTTTTCTTGTTGTGATTGTAGATGCGGACCAGGCCATGCATGGTCAGGAATTCCTCGAATGCGTCGAACAGCGGATCGGCCTGTTGGAACAGCGGCGCCAGGCCGCCCGTCGCGATCACCTTCATCGGGCGTTCCCGCTCTGCCTTGATCCGCGAACAGATCTCGCGCACCAGCCCGACATAGCCCCAGAAAACGCCGGATTGCATGCAGGCCACCGTGTTGGTGCCCACCACGCGCTGCGGCTTGGTGATGTCCACATGCGGCAGGGCGGCGGCGGCAAGGTGCAGCGCCTCCAGGCTGAGGTTCACCCCCGGCGCGATGACACCGCCGACATAGGCCCCGTCCACGTCGACCACGTCAAAGGTCGTGGCCGTACCGAAATCCACCACGATCAGATCGCCCCCGAATAGGTCGTAGCCCGCCACGGTGTTGACCAGCCGGTCGGGGCCGACTTGCGTCCCCTCATCGACGCGCACCGCCACCGGCAAGGCACAATCGGGTTTGCCGACGACAATGGGCCGCGTGTTGAAATAGCGGTCTGCCAGCACCCGCAGGTTGAACACGACGCGCGGAACGGTGGTCGACACGATGACATCGGTGATATCCGCCTCGATCCCCTGGAATTCCATCAGGGTCGACAGCCAGACGTAATACTGGTCCGCCGTCCGCTGGTGTTCGGTCGCGGTCCGCCAGGTGGCGACAAAATCCTGCCCGTCCCAGATCGAGAAAACGGTATTGGTGTTGCCACAGTCGATGGCCAAGAGCATGAGGCCCGCCTATTCGAAAAATATCTCTGCCGCAGCCACGCTGACGCGGCCTTTGGGCGTCTTTAGGACAAGTTGCCCGGTGCCGTCCACTGTCTCGAAGACGCCGGTGACGCTGTCGCGGGCCGTGCGCGCGGTGATCACCTCTCCGAGCCGCGCCGCCCGGGCCAGCCAGAGCGTCCGGATCGGCTCGAACCCGTAGCTGGTCAGCCGGGCCTCATGGGTGGCATATGCAGCGGCCAGCGCTGCGAGGAAGGCCTCCGGCAGAACCCGCACCCCGGTTTCCCCCAAAAGCGACACCGGCGGCACGGCGCCGGGTTCCACCGCATCCCGCCCTGGCGCGGCCAGGAGGTTGACGCCGATCCCGATGGCCAGGTGCCCCCCCGGACCGCCAATCCCCTCCAGCAGGATGCCGGCCAGTTTGCCGCCGTTCAGCAGCACGTCGTTGGGCCATTTCAGCGCCAGCCCGGTTTCCGTCCCCGTGACCGAGGCCAGGGCGTCATAAAGCGCGAGTGCCGCCACGAAGGACCGCAGGGCCAGCTTGTCGGGGCTATCCTTGGGGCGGATGACCAGCGTCGCCGCGAAATTGCCCGCCGGATTGACCCAGGGCCGCCCCCGCCTGCCGCGCGCGGCGGTCTGGCGCAGGCCAAGAATCCATTCCGGTCCGCTTAGCCCGGCGGCAATCCGCGCCGCCTCGGCATTGGTGCTGTCCACTTCGGCCAGCACCCGCCGTCCATAGCCCTCGGGCCAGTTCATGGCGCGCACCCCTGTTTCTTTGGTTTGCAAAATACCTCGGGG